>NZ_JAAGMH010000107.1:0-137896 GCF_010548505.1 Streptomyces sp. SID14515
CGCACAGCGGCGGCGAGGCGGCGCGGGCCGAGCCCGCCGCGCTGATCGCGGCGGCGCGCGGCCTGGGTCTGCGGGCCCTGGGCGCGACCCACAGCGAGGACGGCCGCCGGAGGCTCGCGGCCGCCATCGGCGATCCGGACACGGCGGTCACCCTGGCCGGCCTGCTGTCCGGCGCGCAGGGTCCCGGCCGGGACGAGGACGGGGCGCTCGCCCTGGACCTGCTGGTCGTGCTGGACGCCCCGCAGCTGGACGTGGAGAACGCGGCGGTCCTGGTCGAGGCGCTGGCCGACGGCACCCGGCTGGTGCTGAGCGGCGACCCGGGCGTGCTGGGCTCGGCGGGCGCCGGGCGGGTGTTCGCCGATGTGCTGGCCGCCCGCGCCTGTCCGCAGGTCGTCTCCCGCACCCCGGACCCGGGGCCGATCGGCGAGCTGGTCTCCGGCATCGGCATCGGCGAGCTGAACCAGGTCGACGCCCCGGGCAAGGAGGTGGTGATCGTCCCGGTCCGCGACGCGGGCGAGGCGGTCCACCGCACCGTGCAGCTGGTCGCCGACTCGGTGCCCCGGGCGTTCTCCATCCCCGCCGAGGAGACCCAGGTGATCACTGTGGGCCATGGCGGGGCCGCCGGGACCAGGGCGCTGAACGAGGCGCTGAAGCAGCGGCTCAACCCTGGCCCCGGCCGGTTCGGCGGTTTCGACCCGGGCGACCGGGTGGTCCATGTGCCCGCGCCCGGTCGTGCGGTGCCCGGGGTGGTGCGCTCGGCCGACGCCGAGGGGCTGCGGCTGGACTGCGGGGGCGTGCCCGTCGTCGTACCGCAGGAGCGGGTGGAGTCGTCGGTGCGGCACGGCTGGGCCCTCAGCGCCCATCAGGCGGCCGGGATGCGCTGGCCCGCCGCGGTCGTGGTGCTGCCGGGCGATGCCGCGCAGGGGCTGAGCAGGCCGTGGGTGTACACCGCGTTCGGCCGGGGCGAGCGGCATCTGTCCGTGGTCCACGGGGTGGACCAGGCGCTTCCGCACGCGGTGGCGCAGGTGCCGGCCCAGGAGCGGACGACCCGGCTGCGCCCGCTGCTGGAGGCGCTCCCGACGCCCGACGCGGCTTCGTGAACGGATGAGGACAGCGGTGGGGCCCCGGTGCGCGGTGCGCCGGGGCCCCACCGTCACGTCCGGTGCGGGAGAGGAGTCGAAGGAGTGGGGTCAGAGGCCGCCCACCGCGGGCCCGGCGAAGTCCTCGTCCGTCTCGTCCTCCTCGTCGAAGACCGCGCTGACGTCGAAGCGGCAGACCACCAGCTCGGGGTCGGCGTCCTCGAACGGGGCGCCGAGCCACTCCCCCGGCTCCGGCGGCGCTTCGCCGGCCGAGACCCACAGGGTGGAGTCGCCCTCCTCCAGACCGAACTCCTTGTGGCGGGAGGCGATCTCGTCCGGTTCGTACTCACCGAAGAGCACGCCGAGCGCGGCGTGGACGCTGGTGCCGACGACCGGGGCCGCGTCCGGTCCGTCCCCCGGACCCGCGTCGAGGTCGGCGAGGCGCTGAGCCTGTGCGAGCAGCCGCGGAGGTTCCGCGACCACGTAGTCGCGCCGGATCAGGACGCTGAGCGCGCTGGGCTCCGCGGGACCGGCGTAGGGCGGCAGGGAGTCGTCCGCGCCGGGGATCTCGAAGGGGGTGACTTCGTCGTAGCGGTCGTAGAGGAGCTCGTCGTAGACCTCGGCGGCAGCGGCAAGGGCGTTGAACGCGTCGTAGACGGCGGGGTCGTCGTCCCCGGTACGGCGTTCGACCGCGTCGAGGTGACGGTCGATCGCGGTTTTGACCGCTTCGGCGGCGGCACGTACCTCGGCAGCGGTGGGCTGCGCAGCATCAGACATAGTGCAGACGCTATCCGTACCGGGGCTCTGCCCGCACAATAGATGCGATGCCGGAATACGAATTCGTCGACGTGTACGTGCCGCGCGGGGTTTCCCGCAAGGAAGCGGCCCGACTCCTGACCGACCACGCCGAGTACGGACACTGGGAACTGGACCGCCTGACGCTCCGCAGGGACGGCAGCCGCAGGGTGCGGCTGCGCAGGCGGATCATCCGTCAGCTACGGGCCACCTGGTGACATGGAGCGGGCCCCGCGATCGCGGGGCCCGCTCCTCCTTCGTGGTGTGCCGTGCGGTGCGCGCCCGGATCAGGCGGCGCTGCGCGAGCGTCGGTAGAGAACCGATCCCGCGCCGGCGAGCAGCAGTCCCGCACTGGCCGGGATGAGCAGTTCGAGCCCGCCCCCACCGGTCTGCGCGAGCTGCTCCTGCGGAATGTTCCGGGTCTCGGGAGCATTCGGCTCGGGCGGCTGGTTGGCCGGCGGGGTGACCGGCGTCTCCGGCGTGACCGGGGGAACCTCGGGCTCCTCGGGCGGCGGGGGCGGAACCTCGGCGTCGTTGGAGCAGCTGTTGCCGAAGGCGGGGTTCAGCAGCCCGCCGATGGTGACGCTGTTCCCGCAGAGGTTCACGGGGATGTCGATCGGCGCCTGGATCGAGTTGCCGGAGAGGATGCCGGGCGAGCCCTTGGCGATCCCTTCGGCGGTGGCGCCGCCGCCCGGGGCCCGGTGACGGCCGGTGCCGGGCTCGGAGGTCCGGTCCGAGGCGGTGGTGTCGCCGGCCTGGGCGCCGTTGCCGGAGCCGCCGGGGACCGAGCGGGTCTCCGGAGCGGCCGAGCGGTCCCCGGAGCGGTCGGCCGAACGGTCGGATCCTGCTGATCCGTTTCCGCAGTCGTTGCCGCTGGTGGGGTTGAGCAGTCCGCCGACGCTGACGGAGTTGCCGCAGACGTTGACCGGGATGTCGATCGGGACCTGGACCGAGTTGCCGGACAG
Source organism: Streptomyces sp. SID14515 (assembly GCF_010548505.1). Taxonomy (NCBI): domain Bacteria; kingdom Bacillati; phylum Actinomycetota; class Actinomycetes; order Kitasatosporales; family Streptomycetaceae; genus Streptomyces; species Streptomyces sp. SID14515. The sequence goes on from NZ_JAAGMH010000107.1 coordinate 2,840, forward strand.
CACGCCCGGCGAGCCGGACGCCGTGCCGGCCGCCCCGGAGTCGGCGTGGGCGTATCCGCCACTGAGCGCGAGCACTCCGCCCGCCGCCGCCATGGTGATCAGGCCTTTACGAGTGACCTGTCGCATAGGTTCGTTTCCTGCCTTCTGCCTTCCGAAAAACCCCCGGACATGACCGTGCGGGAGCCGAATGCCGAACGGTCCCGGAGTGCATGGAGTGCACTCCGGGACCGACCGAGCTCAAACCCTTACGGGTTGACGTTCAACGTCACGCGTTGACGCAGGTGTTGCCGAAGGCGGGGTTCAGCAGACCGATCACGGAGACCGTGTTGCCGCACACGTTGACCGGCACGTGGACCGGAACCTGGACGACGTTGCCGGAGAGCACGCCGGGGCTGCCGATGGCAGCACCCTGGGCGCCCGCGTCGGCGGAAGCCATGCCCGCACCCGCGAGAACGAGGCCACCCGTAGCAGCCGCAACTGCGACGACCTTCTTGATCATTATTCCTCCTAGTTGGAAATGCGGTCCCAGCCGCGGACCGCAAACCTTGTAACGAGGAGGCTGGGGCGGGGCTACGTGTGAACGGCTCGTTTCACTCGTTCGGACATGTCCGTACAGGTGGACGAATCGACGGCGAATCGGACATGGAGCGGTCAGGAGTGGTCGATGAACCGGTCGAGCACCCGCACGCCGAACTGCAGACCGTCGACCGGCACCCGCTCGTCGACGCCGTGGAACATCCCGGCGAAGTCCAGCTCCGGCGGCAGCTTCAGCGGGGCGAAGCCGAAGCCCCGGATGCCCAGGTCGTCGAAGGACTTGGCGTCGGTGCCGGCCGAGAGCATGTACGGCACGGCACGGGCGATCGGGTCCTCGGCGACCAGCGCGGTCTGCATGGCGTCGACCAGGGCGCCGTCGAACGTGGTCTCCAGGGCCTTGTCCGCGTGCACGTCCTCGCGGCGCACGTTGGGGCCGAGGATCCGGTCGAGGTCGGCGAGGAACTCCTCCTCGTACCCCGGCAGGTACCGGCCGTCGACGTGGGCGGTCGCCTGGCCCGGGATGACGTTGACCTTGTAGCCCGCGCCGAGCTGGGTGGGGTTGGCGGTGTTCTGGAGGGAGGCGCCGATGAGCTTGGCGATGCCGCCGAGCTTGGCGAGCGTCTCGTCCATGTTCTCCGGGTCCAGCTCGGTGCCGAGCGCGTCCGAGAGCTCGTCCAGGAAGTGCCGCAGCGTCTTGGTGACCCGCACCGGGAACTTGTGCCGGCCCAGCCGCCCGACCGCCTCGGACAGCTCGGTGATGGCGTTGTCCTTGTGGATCATCGAGCCGTGCCCGGCGGTGCCGTCCACGGTCAGCTTCATCCAGTGCATGCCCTTCTGGGCCGTCTCCACCAGATACAGCCGCAGGTTCTCGTTGACGGTGAAGGAGAAGCCGCCGACCTCGCTGATCGCCTCGGTGACGCCCTCGAAGAGCCCGGGGTGGTTGTCGACGAGGTAGCGCGCCCCGTACGTCCCGCCGGCCTCCTCGTCCGCGAGGAAGGCGAGCACGATGTCGCGCGGGGGCTTGCGGCCGGTGCGCATCCGCTCGCGGACGACCGCGAGGGTCATCGCGTCCATGTCCTTCATGTCGACCGCGCCCCGGCCCCAGACGCAGCCGTCCGCGATCTCGCCGGAGAACGGGTCGTGCGTCCAGTCCGCCGCGTTGGCCGGCACGACGTCGGTGTGCCCGTGGATGAGGAGCGCCGGGCGGGAGGGGTCCTCGCCCTCGATCCGGGCGACGGTGGAGGCCCGCCCCTTGTGCGACTCGAAGATCTGCGGCTCCAGGCCGACCTCCGCGAGCTTCTCCGCGACGTACTCGGCCGCGAGCCGCTCACCGGGGCCCGAGTGGTCGCCGTAGTTGCTGGTGTCGATCCGGATCAGGTCACGACAGAGGTCGACGACCTCCCTCTCGGCGTTGCCGCCGGTGACGGCCTTGCCCGTGCTGCTCTCGCTCACGCTGGTTCCTTCCACTGTCGCTGTGGTGCTCCTCCTCATCCTCCCGCGCCCACGGCGTACACCCAAGGCCGCGCACCCCCCGTCACGCACCGTTCACAGCCATCGGGGCGTGATCGAGCACCCCTGAATGTTTGCTATGGTTTTCCACGTCGGAACGGGCACGGCCCGCGAAGACAGACACCTTGTCCGGGTGGCGGAATGGCAGACGCGCTAGCTTGAGGTGCTAGTGCCCTTTATCGGGCGTGGGGGTTCAAGTCCCCCCTCGGACACCAGGGTCTACCGACCGAACAGAGCCGGTCAAAGCGACGTTTTGTCGCTTTGACCGGCTCTGTTGTCGTGGTGGATGTGTTCGTTCTGTTCAGGTAGGGCGTGTCGGGGTGCGACCACCCGGGAAGAGGCCGGGGATGCGACGGCTCGGGGAGCTTGAAGCCGAGATCATGGACTGCCTGTGGAAGTGGGGCAGGCCTGCGACGGTCCGTGAGGTGGTCGACGACATCAACCTCCGTCGCCCGGTGGCCTACACGACCGTGATGACGGTGGCCACGATTCTCTACAACAAGGGGTGGCTGACCCGGCAGAAGCGGGGGCAGGCGTGGCTCTACACCCCGGTGCGCAGCCGCGAGGCGTACTCCGCGGCCCTGATGGAGGACGCGCTGGGTACAAGCCAGGACCGCTCTGCTGCGCTTCTCCACTTCGTCGAGCGGATGACGGACGAGGAAGTCGCCGCGTTGCGCGAGGCGCTGCGGTCCACCGGTCGTGACGAGCTGTGAACGCCGCCCCCGCCCTGATCGGCTACGCGGCCGTGGTGAGCACGCTGGCGCCGGGCGTCATGCTGCGCAGTCGTTGGCCGCAGCGTTCGCCCTCGCTGGCGATAGCGGTCTGGTTCACCCTCGCGGTGACCTTCTCGCTCAGCCTGTCGCTGGCCGCGCTGAACCTCGCCGACCCCGACGCGCACCTACACGGGCTTCTCTACTCGTGTCGGGCGGCACTGGGTCTCGGGCCGTCCGGCGACGCCGCTTTCGCCCGTGCAGGAGTCGCATGCTCCGTGATCCTGGTCGTTGCTCATCTTGTCGGATTCGCCTTCCACGCCGCACGGGCTCATGCCGCTCGGGGCGGGCGCCGTGAGATCCTCGACAAAGTCGGCCGCCGCTCGGCCGGTCTCGGTGCCACCGTGGTGGAGCATGCCGTGCCCGCCGCCTATTGCCTGCCGGGCCGTCGGCCGCGGATCGTCGTGAGCACGGGCGCCGTTGATCTCTTGTCCGGCGCCGAGCTCGGTGCTGTCGTCGAGCACGAACGGGCCCACGTGCTGGGCCGCCATCACCTGATTCTCTCCGGGGCCCACGCCTTGAGCTGGGCGTTTCCGGGCGTGCCCTTGGCTCGGCACATGCGGGAGCAGGTTCCGCTGCTGCTCGAGATGGTCGCCGACGACCGCGCGCTCCAGCGCTTTCCGCGCAGCACGCTGGCTGCGGCGATGTTCAGCATGGCATCGGGCGAAGCGCCGCCCGGAGCTCTGGCCGTCGGTGGGCAGACCGTGCTGGTCCGCCTGAAGAGAGTGCTGAGGCCGGCACGCGGTGTGCATCCCGTCCTGCGCTGCTGTGTCGGTGCGGGCGCCGTCATGGCACCGCTCCTGCCCGTGCTGCTGGCGTGCGGTGCCGGTCTGGAGTAGTCCGACCGGGGCCAGCCGCTTCCTCAGCCGCGGCATTCCGGTGGGCCCGGCCGCCGGATTTGCTCGTGGCCGGATTCGCCGACGCCTCGGCCGGCCTCCGCCATGGGTCCGTGCCTGCCGTGCACGGGAACGTTGAGAGTCACATGCGGGGCTCTCAGATCCGTACGCCCCACATGAAGGGCATACCGCTGCGGGCGATCGATTCGTAGCGAACCTGGGCCCCGGGCTTGGGCGAGTGGAGGATCTGTCCGTTTCCGGCGTAGAAGCCGACGTGGCTCAGGTCGGTGCGCATGATGATGAGGTCGCCGGGCTTGAGCGCGCCGAGGGAGTTGATCCGGGTGCCCGCGTTTGCCTGGGCCTGCGAGGTGCGCGGCAAGGACACGCCGGCTTGACGGAACGCCCAGGAGGTCAGACCGGAGCAGTCGAAGGAGCCGGGGCCGGTCGCTCCCCAGACGTACGGCATGCCGACCCGGCTCTTGGCGGCGTTGAAGGCTGCGGCCGTGATTCCGGACGCGCTGGTTTCGTTGCCGAGGTCGACCCGTTCGCTGGAGCGGTTGGCTCGCTCCTCCTTCTCGGCGATCGTGGCCCGTTCTTTGGCGGTCAGCGTGTTGAGGAGCCTTTGCGCCTCTGCCAGCTTGCCCTGGATCTCCTTCTTCTTGCTTCCCAGTTCCTTCCGGGTGTCCTGGAGGCTGTTGAGCTTCTCGGCGGCCTGGGTGCGCTGCTGCTGCAGGGCTCGCTGCTGCGAGAGGAATCGCTGGAGGGTGTCGGACTGACGTGCGCTGAGACGGTCGAGGCCGGACGCCTTTTCGAGGTAGGAGTCGGGGTCGGCCGAGAGGAGCAGTTGGAGGGAGGGGTCGAGGCCGCCGCTGCGGTACTGGGCGGTGGCCACGGAGCCGAGCTGCTGGCGGAGTTCGTTGAGGGCTCCCTGTTTGCGGGCGACCGCTTCTTGCAGGTTGTCGGCCTCTTCCTGGAGATTGTCGGCCGATTCCTTCGCTCCGTTGTACTTCTCCGTGGCCTGGGTGGCTTCCTCGTACAGGCGGTCGATCTGGGCCTGCACACCCTTCTTGTTCGGGTCCGGCAGCGGGTCCGCCGAGGCTGACTGCGCGGACATCGCGACCGTGACCGCGGCGGTCGCGGTCAGGACGGAGGTGTACGCGTGATTCGGCTGCTTAGGACGACGGTGGGACGCCACTGAGGCGAGCTCCTTCTTCCTCGGCCGCTGCCCGACGGCAAGGTCGACCGTCAAGTTCCGCAGGAGTGCGGCGGGTTCAGCGACGCCTCCACCGACACCCCGGGCGGGTGATCGACCGTGCGGAGACGGGAAACTCATACTAATCAACTTAGTGACTTAGGGCCAAGCCTCGGCCGACTGCGAGCGCCGGGAACGGTGAATCGGCCCCCGGCCTGCTCCTGGGGCAGAAGCCACCCGCCCCGAACTCGTGCTCGCCCCTCACTTCGTGCAGCAGTCGCAGGTGCGCGCCGGTGCGGGGGCGGCGACGGGTTCGAGGCCTAGGGCTGCCTGCGAAGGACGGGCCTCCCGGTTGGGGACCTCAATCGCGAAGGGGGCGCCCGTGGCCGTCGACAGCAGGCTCCGCGAGAGCCGGTCCGTGGGTGCGGCGTGGCCCGTTCCCACCGTCTCCTGCGGGGTGGCGGCCGTCCGGGGTCGGGCCGGGGAGGGGTCACGGACAGGCTGGTGGCGGGGCAGGCGGGTCCTGCGTCCGGCCCGGATGCCGTTGGCGATCACGAGGACTTCGGCGAGTTCGTGGGTGGCGACCACGGCGGCCAGGCCAAGGACGCCGATGCCGGCGAGGGGAACGAGGGTGAGGAGGATGGCGCCGGAGAGGATGAGGTTCTGGGTGAAGACGGCGCGGGCGGCGCGGGTGTGGGCGATGGCGTCGGGCAGGCGGCGCAGGTCTTCGCCCATGAGGGCGATGTCGGCGGCTTCGATCGCGACGTCGCTGCCCATGGCGCCCATGGCTATGCCGGCGTGGGCCGTGGCGAGGGCGGGGGCGTCGTTGATGCCGTCGCCGACCATGGCGACCGGGCCGCGTGCGGAGAGTTCGGTGACGATGCGGGCCTTGTCCTCGGGAAGGAGTTCAGCGCGAACGTCGGTGATGCCCGCGTCGGTGGCGATGGCCTCGGCGGTACGGGTGTTGTCGCCGGTGAGCATGACGACCTGGACGCCCTGCCGCCCGAGGCGGGCTATGACCTCGGGGGCTTCCGGTCGCATCTCGTCGCGTACGGCGACGGCGCCGAGGACGGCGCCCTCGTGTTCGACGAGGACGACGGTGGCCCCGGCGTTCTGGAGGCGGGCGACCTCTGTGCCGAGGGTACCCGGATCGAGGAAACCGGGCTTGCCCAGGCGGGCCGGGGTTCCTTCGACGGTGCCGGTCAGGCCGTTGCCGGGGACCGCCTCGACATCCGCGGCCGGCAGGGGGACGAGGGTGTCGGCGGCGGTGAGGATCGCTGCCGCCAGGGGGTGCTCGCTGCGCGCCTCCAATGCGGCGGCGACGCTCAGGACCCGGTCGCGGTCGACGCCGGGGGCGGTGACCACGTCGACGACGGCGGGGCGGTTGCGGGTGAGGGTGCCGGTCTTGTCGATGGCGACGACGCGTACGGCGCCGAGTGCCTCGACGGCGGCGCCGCCCTTGATGAGGACGCCGGCCTTGGAGGCGGCGCCGACGGCCGCGACCACGGCGATGGGGACGGACAGGGCGAAGGCGCACGGCGCGGCGGCGACCAGGACGACCAGGGCGCGTTCGATCCAGACGCCGGGGTCACCGAAGAGGCTGCCCAGGGCGGCGATCAGGGCGGCGAGGACCAGAACGCCGGGGACCAGGGGGCGGGCGAAGCGGGCGGCGAGGCGCTGGCTGTCGCCCTTGCGTTCCTGGGCGTTCTGGACGATGTGGACCAGGCGGGCCAGGGAGTTGTCCTCGGCGGTCGCGGTGACGGTCACCTCCAGGGCGCCCGCGCCGTTGATGGTCCCGGCGAAGACGTCGCTGCCGGGGCCGACCTCGCTGGGGACGGACTCTCCGGTCACCACGGAGGTGTCCAGGGCACTGCGTCCGGCGCGGACGGTGCCGTCGGTGGCGATCTTCTCGCCGGGCCGCACGATCAGGGCGTCGCCGACGACGAGGTCGGCGGGGTGCACCTGGTGCTCGGTGTTGTCGCGCAGGACCACGGCGTTGGGCGGCACGAGGTCCAGCAGGGCCCGCAGCCCGTGCCGGGTCCGGGCCAGTGCGTACCCTTCGAGGCCCTCGGCGATGGAGAACAGGAACGCCAACGTCGCCGCCTCGCCGTACTCGCCGAGGGCGACGGCCCCGCCTGCGGCGATGGTCATCAGCAACCCGACGCCGAGCCGACCGCGCAGCAGAGCCCGCAGGGCGCCAGGAGCGAAGGTGGCCGCACCGACGGCGAGCGCGGCGAGCATCAGGGGCGCCGAGACGGCATCGGGGATCAGGAACGAGATGCCCAGCAGCACACCGGAGGCGGTGGCGGCCTGCAGTTCGCGGATCTGCCGGACGCGCGAGGGCGGCTCGGGCGCCGCCGAAGCCCGGGGCGTGGCGACGGAGGGGCCGGTGCCGCAGCATTCGTCAGCCATGACGAGCCTCCACGTCGCCCATGTGTCCGGGTGTGGTGCCGCCCGAGCAGCAGACGCCGTCCGGATCACATTCCTGGTCGGGCCGACCCTGGTGGTCGACGAGCAGGACGAGGGCGGCCAGCTCGGCAAGGGCGTGCGCCAGCTTGGGGTCGGCCAGCTCGTAGCGCACCCGCCGACCGTCGGGGACGGTTTTGACCAGCCCGCAGCCGCGCAGGCAGGACAGATGGTTCGAGACGTTGCCGCGGGTCAGGCCCAGGCGTGCGGCGAGGTCCGAGGGGTAGGCGGGGGCTTCGAGCAGAGCCAGCAACAGCCTGCGCCGCGACTCGTCCGCCAGCGCCGTGCCCACCCGGGCCAGCGCGCCGGCGTCCACAGCCACGGCCAGGCTCCTGTCGTGTCGCATCTCCATGGTGGCGACGTTACAGCCAATGCTTAATCAAGCACAGACTGAATCATGTGCAGCGGCCGTTCCACCCAGTGCGGGAGTGCTCTTCAGCCGACAGCCTGGACAACACGCGGGGCGAGCCGTCCACTGCGGGCCAGCACGGTGACCGACACCGCGCACGCGAAGCCTGTTGCGACGAGAACCGCCCACGCCAGCCAGGCAGCCCCGTGGTTCTGCGCGAAGCCCCAGAGGGCCCCGATCGCCAGATTCCCCAGTGTGATGCCCAGGCCGGAGATGGTGTTGTACAGGCCGTAATGGGTGGCGACCAGCCGGTTTTCGCACAGGGCGACCACGGTGTCCATCTCGAACGGATAGACGATCGCGCCGCCGACGGCGAGGAGCACCACCGCGCACACGAGCGCGATCAGCACCATGGCGGGGAGATCGCGTGGGGTGAGCGCGAGCGGGACGAAGGCCAGGCCCATGCAGGACAGGCCGACGGCAAGGGCTTGGTGCGGGCTCCAGCGGCTCTTCGCCCACGACGTCAGGCGCAGTTGGCCGGCGACCGCCACCGCGGCGGAGATGACGAACAGACCGCTGGTCGCCTTGGTGGCGTTCGCCCCCAGGGAGTCCGCCGCCGCCAGGGGGAGCGCGAGATAGACCTGGAAGGTCAGCACGTAGGAGCCGATCATGGCACCGGAGAACAGCAGGAACGGGCTGTTCGCCAGCACCGATCGCCACTGCCCGAGGACACTGTCGACAGGTTCGGAGGCACCGCCCGCGCTCGCGCCTCGCCGGTCGGGCAGAGCGCGCCACTGCAACACCGTGAGCACGGCGAAGATGGCGGCGGCGACCGTGCACACGGCCTGGAAGTCGGCGGCGAGCAGGGCCAGGCCCACCAGGGGGCCCAGGAACATGCCTGCCTGGTAGTAGACGTTGAAGGTGGCGAAGGCGTCGACCCTGCGGTCCCCCGCTTCGGCGGCCAGGTAGGCGCGTACGGCAGGGTTGAACAGCGCGCCGGCGAAGCCGGTGGCCGCGGATGCGGCGATCAGCGCGGGCAGATCGTCGACCCAGCCGAGCAGCCCGAACCCGGCGGTGCGCAGCAGGCAGCCGGCCATGATGGGCGCCTTGTAGCCGAACCGGTCGGCGATGGTTCCGCCGATGAGGAACATCCCCTGCTGGGAGAAGTTGCGCACCCCCAGGACCAGTCCGACGGCCCAGGCGGCCAGCCCGAGCGGTCCGGCGAGGTGGGCGGCGAGGTAGGGCATGAGCATGTAGAAGGCGAGATTGATGGCGAACTGGTTGGCCATCAGAAGCCGAGTGGGGGCGGAGAAGGAGCGGGTCTGCTCCCACACAGCCCTCATCGGGCGGCCTCGGCGAGCAGCCGCGCGTCGAGCGCGAGGGGGTCGGTGACGTGGGTGCATCGGGTCCAGCGCGAGACGACCCGGTCTTCGGGCCGGTCGATCTCGTCGGGGTCGTCGGCGGGCAGATGGTCCAGCAGACCGTGCTCGCGACAGTAGGTGTCGTCGAAGACGGTGCCGATGTACCGCTGCGGGCCATCGGGGAACACCGTCAGGATCCGGTTCTCCGCCGGCAGCGTCCGGGACAACCAGCGGGAGACGAGAGCGACCGCGCCGACGCTCCAGCCGCCGGTGGCGTAGTGATCGCGGGCCAGCCGCCGCGCCGCCCAGACCGCTTCGGGGGCCGCCACCCAGTGGACCTCGTCGAACAGGTCGTACGCGACGTTGCGGGGATGGATGCTGCTGCCCAGGCCGCGCATCAGGCGCGTCGCCGCCGGCTGCCCGAAGATCGTCGACCCGGTGGTGTCCACGCCCACCACGCGCAGGTGCGGAAAGTAGCCGCGCAGCACGGAGGCGACTCCGGCGGAGTGCCCGCCGGTGCCCACCGAGACGACCAGGGTGTCGATCCGGCCGAGCTGGGCGACGAGCTCATGGGCGAGCGCGGCGTAGGCGGCGACGTTGTCGGGGTTGTTGTACTGGTCGGGGCACCAGGCGTCGGGCTGCACGGCGAGGAGTTCTTCGACGCGTCGGCGGCGGGCCTCCTGCCAGCCGCCGACCGGGTGCGGGGTCCGGACGAGTTCCACCTCGGCGCCGAAGGTGGTGAGCAGCCCCGTCATGAACGGCTCCATCCCGAGGTCCGTGACGACGGTGACCGGGTGCCCGTACACGGCTCCGGCGAGAGCCAGCCCCAGGCCCAGGGTGCCGGAGGTGGACTCGATGATCCGTGCCCCGGGCAGCAGCTGCTCGCGCTGCCGGGCGGCCAGCACCATGTGCAGGGCGGTGCGGTCCTTGATGCCGCCGGGGTTGTGGCCCTCCAGCTTGGCCCAGAATCCGCGGCCGGGCGCGGTGAACGGGTCGCCGATCCACAGGACGGGGGTGTCCCCGACCAGTCCGGCCGGGGTGTGCATCGGGCGCTTGCTGTGGGCGAGGAGTCCAGCCGGCGCGGCGGGAAGGGAGGTGCGGGTGCTCTGGTTCATGGCGTGCTTCTCCTACGGCCGGCGCCGGTAGGCGGTCGGCCGCTGTGCAGGAAGATCAGGACGGGTGACCGTGGCAGTGACGCCGTGGCGGGTGGTGACCCGCGTAACGACGGCTCACCGGCCGGTCACGTCCGCCATACACCCAGACAGGCACGCTTCTGTTGGGTGGGCAGCCCTGCGGAGCAGGCGGAGGGTGGTGGTCGCTGCCATCCGCAGTCGACGCTCACACCGGACGGTGCGCCGGGCAGTTCGTCGCAGACACCGGCGTCGGCCTGCGGCATTCCGCGCGGCGTCTGGACGCTCGGCTCGTCCCCGCTCCGGCACTGCAGATCGCCGTCCCCCGCGGGCTGCGGCGCCTGCCCGGGGGGATACGTCTGCGGAGGCGGGGGCTGACCGCATGAGGACCCGAAAACTGCGGCAATGCTGTCGGCCCGCCCCTCACCGGAGAGGGCGGGGCCGTGAGCACAGGCCAGCAGGTGGACGAGAACGGCGAGCAGCACCATCAGGGCCGCCTCGGACCACATACCGAGGTGGCTGACACGGTGTCCAGCCCCCATCCTCATAGGCACAGAATGTAGTCGACCGAGCACATAAGGTGCGCGTCAGGGATGGGGGCGATCCTGCGGATCCAGCCATCGAGGCTGCCTCTTGCCCCTCGTTCTGCGCCGAGTGGCGTGAAAGCCGCCACAGCCCATTCACTCGATCGAGTGGACCAAGCCGCGGCCGGGAAAGTCAGCTCCGAGAACTCGCCGAGCGGCGCTTGAGCAGCCACCACACGCCACCCGCCGCGGCCAGGACGACCACCGCTCCGGCGATGACCAGCCCCACCCGGCCTCCGCCGTCCTCTTCCTCATCAGCGGTTTCGGGGGTCGGCTCGGCCGGGGCCGGAGAGGCGGTGGACGGCGACGGGGCAGGGGGAGGGGTGTCGCTCGCCGTGGGGCTGGGGGCGATGGGGGAGGCTCCCGGGGCTGCGGCCTTCAACTTCAGTATCGGGGCGGGCTGTTCCGGCCTGCTGTCCCCCGTGGGGATCTCGATCCACCGGGAAATCTTGCCGTCGCTGTAGGTTTCGATCGTCTTGAAGGCCAGTTCTTCGGCGTCGGGAAGTTGGCGCACCTTCACGGTGAAGACGGCGTTGGTACCGACGGGGACCGGCGGTCCGCCGATGGTGAAGTCGTCGGAGCCGGCCTTCAACTTCCACCCCGCGGGCTGCCCTCGCAGGGTGACGTCGGCAGGGCTGATGCCCTCGGGGAGGACGACGCGCATTTCGGTGATGCCCGCGCTGTCCGACTCGGCCTCGGCCTCGAAGGTGATGCTCACGTTCTGGGCAAGCGCCTGCGGGGTCTCGGACTGGACCTCTACATGTGCGAAAGCGGGCGCCGCCGAAACAAGCACCGCAGTCAGCGCGAGAGCGCCCGCGGAGCTGATCCTACGGGCGGCGGATGGAAGGGCGACCATGATGGGCTCCTTGGTGAGGGAAGGCAGAAGGCGACGGTGAACGGTGTTCTTCAGGGGCGCCCGGGCGGGAGTCCGGACCTCCTGGAGGGCCTCTCCGTGTCAGGAGGTGGGCCGGCAGCTCGGACGGTGAGCGGTCCGGGGTGCGGGAGTCGGCGGCTTCGCACGCGCTTCTACCCTTCGTCTCCCGCCTGCCCGCTGCGGGCGGTACCCCGGATCGCCGCAGCGAGCTGCTCGGGTGCGCGGGTGGAGATGTACAGGTAGGGGGTGGGGTCGTCCGGGTCGAGGACCTCCACCCGGACCGCGCCTCCGATGTAGCTGCGCATGACGAGGAAGGCCCGGGTGTCGGCCTTGTAGGTGCGCCAGGCGCGGGCCTCCTCCCCCACCAGGGCGTGGGGTTCGCCCAGGGCGTTCAGCGGCAGGCGTGCGTCACCGACGACGAGAAGCTTCGGGGTGACCCGGATGCGCGTCGATCCCTGGGACATGGCGAAGCTCGTGGCCAGGCCGCCGCCGGCCACGAAGGCGATGAGGGCGGCGATCAGCCCGTACGGAAAGAAGACCAGGGCCATGGCCAGCCCGAAGGCGAAGACGATGAGCCACCAGGTGCGGGGGACGGTGAGGCGTTCGTCGTAAGCGAGTGCGTTGTCCGCGGCCACGGGGTTCACCTTGTCGTACACGGCGGGGGTACGGGGGGCGTTCACAGCGGCAGGAACGTGCTGGCGTGCGGGTCGTAGCGGGCGGTGGTGCCCGCGTCGATGTCGTAGAACCAGGCGTGCAGACGCAGGGTCCGGTCGATCAGCCGGGCTTGGACACACGGGTACGCGCTGAGGGCGTCGAACTGCATGAGGGTGTGCCAGTGCCCTGCGGCCAGGTGGAAGGGTGCTGCTTCGGAGTCGGGGTGGAGGGCGTCGATGACCCCGCAGCGGGAGTGGCCGCACACGATGATGTCGGTGACGCACAGGACGTCGACCGCGTGCTCGATGGTCTGGGCCTCGCTGGTCGGCTCGTACTCGGTGTAGGGCGAGATTCTCCCGCCATAGGTGCGCAGTTCGTACAGGTCGCCCGGGCGGCTCCCGGTGATCAGGGCGGGCACCACATGGGCGTCGGAGCAGGCGATGAACATGGCCTGTGGTGTGGCGCTGGTGGTGTGCGGGCCGAGGTTCACGCCGTGTGCGGCGGCGCGGGCGGGGAAGGTACGGGCTTCGTCTATCAGGGGTTGCATGCCGGCCTCCGGGTCAGTCTGCGAGACGGTCGTCGATGAGCTTCTTGAACTCGTCGTACGAGGCCGGGTTCTGGATCTTGGTGCCGTCGACGACGAAGGTCGGGGTGCCCTGCACACCGAGGCCCAGCCCGTCGCGCTGGTCGACCTTGACGCGCTCGGCGGTGGCCGGGTCGGCGAGGTCCGTGTCGAACTTCTTCATGTCGAGGCCGAGTTCCTTCGCGTAGCCGCGGAAGACGCTCTCCTTGCTCTCCTGCGACTCGCCCCATTCCTTCTGAGTGGTGAAGAGCTTGCTGTACATCTCCTCGAACTTGCCCTGCCGGGCTGCGGCTTCGGCGGTACGGGCGGCGAGTTCGCCGTTGCGGTGGCCGGGCATGGGGAAGTACCGGGCGACGAAGGTGACCCGGTCGCCGTACTCCTCGCGGAGCTTCTCGACTGCCGGGTAGTACGCGCCGCAGGCTTCGCATTCGAAGTCCAGGAACTCGACGACGGTCAGCTCGCTGCGTTCGGGCTGGCTGAGGCGGTGGCTGGTGGCCCGTACGGGCAGGGCCTGCGCGGCGGGCTGGATGTTCGCCGCGCTGTCGGAGGGGGTGTCGGGGCGCAGCAGGAGGTAGGAGCCGAGGGCTGCCGCGAAACAGGCGACCAGGACGGCGGCGATGATCAGGTGCTTGGTGATTTTCTTCATGATGGCCTCTTGGTGGTTTCGCGGGGGACGGGGCGCCGGTCGCGGGCGTGGAGGCCGGCGAGGTAGGCGTTGTAGGCGGCCAGGGGGTCACCGGCGTCGCCGCGGTCGATCTGCCGGTCGATGCGCCGGGCTTCTCGCCGGTCGGAGCGGACCCACTGGATCGCCAGGATGATCGTGGTGATCAGGACAGGGATGTCTCCGGTGGCCCAGGCGATGGCTCCGGCGTCGTACTGGTCCTCCAGCGCGTCGGTGACCCAGGGGCGGTCGAGCCGGGACCACCAGCCGGCGCCGATGAGGGTCGTGGAGCTCATCAGGGAGATGCTGAACCAGGAGTGGAACGGCATGGTCAGGATGAGAGTGAACAGGCGGCCCAGGTGCGGTGGGCGGCGCGGTCCGGGATCGATGCCGATGATCACCCAGAAGAACAGCAGCCCCACCACGAGGAAGTGCACCAGCATGACCATGTGGCCGAGGTGGGTGCTCATCAGCGTCTCGAACAGTGAGGTGTAGTAGACAGCGAAGGCGCTGCCGATGAACAGCACGCTCGCCACGACCGGGTGGGAGATGACGCGTACGTAGCGGCTGTGGAGCAGGGCGATCAGCATCTCGCGCGGCCCGGCTGCAGAGCCCTTGGGCGCGGCGGGCAGCGCGCGGAGCGCGAGGGTGGCGGGAGCGCCCAGCACGAGCAGGATCGGCACGCTCATCGCGAGGATCGTGTGCTGGCCCATATGGACGCTGAACAGCACCTTCCCGTACACCGCCAGGCCGCTCATCGTCGCGAGCACGGTCACCGCCAGGCCCATGAACCACGCGATGGTCCGCCCGACCGGCCAGCGGTCCCCCCGCGCGTGCAGCTTGCGGACACCCGCCACGTACAGCAATGCGGCGGTCGCCGTACCGAAGGCGAACAGCGGGTCGAAGTGCCACTGGGTGAACAGCGGCGTCCAGGGGAAGTCGCCCAGTGCCGGAGGCATGGCGAAGCCCAGCAGTTCCTCCGCCGGGGAGAGTGCCGCGTCCGGCGCCCCGGGAGCGGGAGTGCGGGACAGGCCGACCGCGAGCCCCATCGCCGCTGCCATGATCAGCAGTTCACCGGCGGCGAGGCGGACGAAGCCCCGCCGGCTACCTGCTTCCAGGGACACCATGGTGTGTTTGCGGTGCCACCATCCGGCGACTCCCAGGAGCAGGAGGGCCATGGTCTTGGTCAGGAGGAGCAGCCCGTACCGGCTGGTGAACGCCTCGCCGGGCGAGGGCAGCCGTACGGCGGCGTTGACCAGTCCGCTGGCCGCGACGGCTAGCAGTGACCATCCGGCCAGCGGGCTGAACCGCCGCACCGCGTCCTTCGTCTGCTTTTCCCGCCGGAAGGCCGCCACGAGGACGAAGAGCAGGCCGCCGACCCAGACGGCGACGCCGACCAGATGCAGGGCCAGGCTGATCACAGCGGCATCGTGGTTGCTCGCGGCCGAGGAGTGGCCGGTGAACGCGGGCGGAAGCAGCCCGGCGACCGCGAGCAGGAGAGCGGCACGGGCCCAGCGGGCGGTGCCGAGCCCCAGACACACCGTGGCGACGGTTCCGGCTGCCGCGGCGGCCAGTGCGAAGGAACGCCCCTGGGGGTCGGTGAGGACGAAGTCCGCCACCATGTCGGGAGCGAGGACCGTTCCCAGCGGCTGGGCGAAGAGGTCGGAGAGGGTGAAGACCAGGGTGGTGCAGGACGCCATCGTCCACACCGCGGCGGATACGGCTGCCCAGTTCAGAAAGCGCAGCTGGTCCGCCCCCAGCCGCCGGCCGCCCGGCAGCAGCACCACCACCATCAGCAGAGCCCCGATCGTGGCCACCGCGGACACGTCCGCGAGCGTGCGCACCACCGGCAGCCCCCAGGTGGTCACCGCTCCCGGGCCTTCGATCCCCGGCACCGTCGCCTCGCCGCCGCCCGCCCGGACAGCGACGACGGCAGCGATCACCGAACCCGCCGTGGCGACCGCCAGGAGCAGCGGCAGGCGGGAGAACGCCTTCGGCCCGGTCACCGCGCCGTCAGTCGCCACGGCTGACCCGCCTGCGCCGGAACAGGAGGTAGCCGCCCGCCCCGGCGGCCATCAGCACCCCGGCCGCGGTGACAGCCGCTGTGCTCGTACCGGTGGCGTCTCCGCCGTCCGCGGCCACGGGACCGGCCGAGGCCGGAGTGGGCGACGCCGTCCGCCCGGCCGGTGGCTCGGGCGAGGACACCCGCGCGCCGGCGGACGCCTTGGGGGCCTGCACGATGAAGCTGTAGGAGCCGGAGACCGGGTGGCCGTCGGCGGACACGACGCGGTAGCCGACGCTGTAGGCGCCTGCCGGGGCCTGCGGGTCGAGAGCGATCGTGACGCGCTTGCCGTCGACCCGGGGGAGGCCCTGGGCGGCAGGCTGCTTGTCGGGACCGGTGACGGCGACCTTGGCGTACTTCTGGTCCATCGGATCGCTGAAGGTCAGCGTGACGCTCTCAGGTACCTCCGCCAGCGACGCCTTGGCCGCGGGGTGCTGCTGTCGAGATCCGTGTGCGCCGCAGCCAGGGGAGCGCCCGCGGCGAGGACGCCCAGGGCGGCGGGTACGACGAGGGCGCGTGTCGCGAAGCGCGCACGCAGGTGGGTGTGGTGCATGGAATGAGGGGACTCTCTGTGCGGCCTGCGGCCTCAGCCGCAGGAATACGCGCGGACCGGCGCACGCCGGTCGTCCCCTGCACGGGTATGTCTGTCAGGACAAGGCAGGACAGCCGACCGGCGTCAGCCGGGAACGGACGAGGAGACCACCGGCGCCCGGAGGAGCCCGGCCGGAGCGCAGCCGTACCGGAACGGCGGGCTTCAACAGCATCTCGGTCGGCCGGAGTCTGCCCTGCGGTCCGTGGCCGCGCACGACCAGGAGCGGCCAGACGAAAGCCAGCAGGCGCAGGACCACGGCCAGCAGAGGCTTGCTCTGCCACAGCATCTGCTCGGTCACACCGAGCACCCGGGCGGCCACGATCAGAGTGATCACATGGCCGGAGAGCAGCGCTCCCGCAGGCAGTTGGAGGGTGGCGCCGTGCTCCACCAGCGACGGCAGGATCGAGGTGGTGTCCGCTCCAGCCGCTGCCCGGCACATCCCGGGCAACGCGTACGTGGCGTGGTGGGCGACCTGTGCCGCGACCAGCACCCCGAGAAGCTGTCCGTCGGTGAGTCTCCGCCGGGTCAGGAACACCGCTCCCGGTACGGCCACGAGACCCACCACCGCCACGACGACCCATTGCGGGGCGTGCCCCAGGCTCAGCACGTGCCCGACCATCGGCAGCAGGACGCACAACACGGCGAGAACCGCAGCACGCACACCGCGCAGCACGCCGGATGCCGGCGAAGCGGTACGGGGCAACAGCAACGGTCCCATGGGCGGATTCCCGAACGTCACGGTGAGAGAGGCGGCTCTGGCGAGGAGAAGGCTACCCGTAGCGGGGCGCCTGCCCACCTGTCGGGTGTTCTCGTCCCGGTCCTGCTCGGACTCGTGCTCTCCTGCGGCTGTCCGCAGACGCAGGTCGCATGGCCGCCGATGTGGTGCCGCTGGGCGCGGCCCTGGTGGCCGCCCGGACACCACAGGACGCCGTACCTACGGCTCCTAACGGGCGGAACCCAGATCGACGCCATCTGTCGGTGATGGACAGCAGATACCCTGGGAGCTGATCTTGTTCCGCCCCACTTCGGTGGGGCTCTTTTGCGTCACCGGCCCGCGACGGAGAGGTTACGACCATGCGGGGTCGCAGGAAGCCGCCCGCCGCTCCGCTCCCCCAGCGGGACGGGATCGACGCGGTGCGGGTGCGGTTGCCGGAGGATCCGGAGGGGCGGTGGGCGTCCGTCGGGGCACATCTGGCCGACCGGTTCGGCGGGGCGATCGGGGTGGACCGGGTGGGCCGGATGCTGGCGGCCGGGCGGTTCGTGGGGGCCGACGGGGTCGCGGTGCGGGGCGACGATCCGTACGCCGCCGGGCGGTATCTCTGGTTCCACCGGGACTTCGCGGCGGAGGAGCCGGTGCCGTTCCCGGTCGGGGTCGTGTACCGGGACGAGCGGATCGTGGTCGCGGACAAGCCGCACTTCCTGGCGACCACGCCCCGGGGGCGGCACATCACCGAGACCGCGGTGGCCCGGCTGCGGCGGGAGTTGGCGCTGCCCGAGCTGCAGCCCGCGCACCGGCTGGACCGGCTGACTGCGGGGCTCGTGCTCTTCGTGGTGCGGCCCGAGGAGCGGGGCGCGTACCAGACGCTCTTCCGGGACCGGCTGGTGCGGAAGGAGTACGAGGCGGTGGCTCCGTACGATCCGGAGCTGGCCCTCCCGCGGACCGTACGGAGCCGGATCGTCAAGGAGCGCGGGGTGCTCGCCGCCCGGGAGGAGGCGGGCGAGGCGAACAGTGAGAGCCGGGTGGAGCTGGTGGAGCGCCGGGGGTCGCTCGGGCGCTATCGGCTGCTGCCCGCCACCGGGCGGACGCATCAGCTGCGGGTCCATATGAACGCGCTGGGGCTGCCGATCGTCCACGATCCGCTGTATCCGGAGGTGGCGGAGGAAGGGGCCGCCGATGACTTCTCGCGGCCCCTTCAACTGCTGGCGCGGGTGCTGGAGTTCGCCGATCCGGTCAGCGGGGAGCCGCGCCGCTTCGAGAGCGGGCTGCGGCTCTCCGCCTGGCCGGAGGGGTGAGGCGCGCGGCGCTCAGTGGCCGCGCTTGATCCAGTCGTCGAGCTGCGGGGCCTCCGCGCCGATGGTGGTGGGGTCGCCGTGGCCGGTGCGGACCGCCGTGTCGCCCGGGAGCGTCAGCAGCCGGTCGCGGATCGAGTCGATGATCGTGGGGAACGACGAGAAGGAGCGGCCGGTGGCGCCGGGGCCGCCCTGGAAGAGCGTGTCGCCGGTGAAGACCGTTCCCAGCTCGGGGGCGTACAGGCAGACCGCGCCGGGGGCGTGGCCCGGGGTGTGCAGGACCGTGAGGGTGGCGCCGGCGACCGTCAGCTCCTGGCCGTCGGTCAGGGCGCCGTCGGGGGTCCGCTCCGGGTGGGTCTGCTGCCAGAGCGGCAGGTCGTCCGGGTGGAGGAGGATCGGGGCGCCGGTGGCCTCCGCGAGGGCGGGGGCGGCGTCGATGTGGTCGTTGTGCGCGTGGGTGCAGACGATGGCGCGCAGCGTCCGGCCGCCGAGCGCGGCCTCGATCGCGGCGGCGTCGTGGGCGGCGTCGATGACGATCGCCTCGGTGTCGTCGCCGACGATCCAGACGTTGTTGTCGACGTCCCACTCGCCGCCGTCGAGGGCGAAGGTGCCGGAGGTGACCAGGTGGTCGATGCGGGCGGCCATCAGAAGACCACCACCGAGCGGAGGACGTCGCCGTCGTGCATCCGGGCGAAGGCCTGCTCGATGTCGCCGAGTCCGATGGTCTCGGTGACGAAGGCGGCGAGGTCGAGGCGGCCCTGCTGGTGGAGGTCGACGAGCATCGGGAAGTCGCGGGAGGGCAGGCAGTCGCCGTACCAGGAGGACTTGAGCGAGCCGCCGCGGCCGAAGACGTCCAGGAGCGGCAGTTCGAGCTTCATGTCCGGGGTGGGGACGCCGACGAGGACGACCGTTCCGGCCAGGTCGCGGGCGTAGAAGGCCTGTTCGTAGGTCTCCGGGCGGCCGACGGCCTCGATGACGACGTCGGCGCCGTTGCCGTCGGTGAGGGCGCGGATCGCCTCGACGGCGTCGCTGGAGCGGGAGTTGACGGTGTGGGTGGCGCCCATCTTCTTCGCCGTCTCCAGCTTGCGGTCGTCGATGTCGACCGCGATGATCTTCGCCGCTCCGGCCAGCCGGGCTCCGGCGATGGCCGCGTCGCCGACGCCGCCGCAGCCGATGACGGCGACCGAGTCGCCGCGGCCGACCTGACCCGTGTTGATGGCGGCGCCGATGCCCGCCATGACACCGCAGCCGAGCAGTCCGGCGACGGCCGGGGCGACCTCGGGGTCGACCTTGGTGCACTGGCCGGAGGCGACGAGGGTCTTCTCGGCGAAGGCGCCGATACCGAGGGCGGGCGACAGCTCCGTGCCGTCGAGCAGCGTCATCTTCTGCTTGGCGTTGTGGGTGTCGAAGCAGTACCAGGGGCGGCCGCGCAGACAGGCGCGACACTGGCCGCACACGGCACGCCAGTTGAGGATGACGAAGTCGCCGGGGGCGACGTCCGTGACGCCCTCGCCGACCGACTCCACGACGCCCGCGGCCTCATGGCCGAGGAGGAAGGGGAACTCGTCGTTGATGCCGCCCTGCTTGTAGTGCAGGTCGGTGTGGCAGACGCCGCACGCCTGGATCTTCACGACGGCCTCGCCGGGACCGGGGTCCGGGATCACGATCGTCTCGACCCTGACCGGCTCGTTCCTGCCCGGTGCGATGACCGCTTGCACCTGCTGTGCCATAGCCCTGCTCTCCCTGCTCCCGCGCTGCGCGAAGATCGATCGCGGACCACCGTACGCCTTGGGGGACGTACTACGGAGCGAGGACGTCCAGTTCGTGCAGGGCGCCGACCGCGATCTCCTTGGTGATGCGCTCGGCGGCCTCCGGGTCACCCTCGCGGACCGCCTCGGCGAGCCGGACGTGCAGGGTGACGGCGGCCGGGTCGGGGTCCTCGAACATCACCTGGTGGTGGGTGCGGCCCGCGAGGACCTCGGCGACGACGTCCCCGAGGCGGGCGAACATCTCGTTGCCGGAGGCGTTGAGGACGATCCGGTGGAAGGCGATGTCGTGTTCGAGGTAGCCCTCCAGCTGCTGGCCGCGCGAGGTGGCGACCATGCCGAGGGCTCGTTCGGTGAGCTCGGCGCACTGCGCGGCGGTGGCGTGGCGCGCGGCGAGTCCCGCGGCGACGGGTTCGATCGCGGAGCGCAGCACGGTGAGGGAGCGCAGCTGGCGCGGGCGGTCGGCGCCGGCCAGGCGCCAGCGGATGACCTGGGGGTCGTAGACGTTCCAGGTCTCGGTGGGGCGGACGGTCACGCCGACGCGGCGGCGGGATTCGACCAGGTGCATCGATTCCAGGACCCGGACCACTTCGCGTACGACCGTACGGGAGACGTCGAAGCGCTGGGCGAGCTCGTCGGTGCGCAGCACACTGCCGGGCGGGCACTGGCCGGAGGAGATCTCCAGACCCAGGGTGTCCAGCACATGTGTATGCAGCCCCTGGCTCTGTGTGGTCATGGGTCAAGCCTACGGGGCGAGCCACGGGAATAATAAGTACGACGTTTATGTCACAGGCTCTTGAATAAGTCGTACCTAATAGGTTTCAGTAGCGCGACGGACCGATGTCGAAGAAGACAGCGAGACAGCCCCATGAACACCGCACCCCGCATGAGCACCCCCCACGTCGTCGTGGTGATGGGCGTGGCAGGAACCGGCAAGACCACGATCGGTCCCCTGCTCGCCGCCGAACTCGGCGTTCCGTACGCCGAGGGCGACGACTTCCATCCCGCGGCGAACATCGCCAAGATGTCGGCCGGCACCCCCCTGGAGGACGACGACCGCTGGCCCTGGCTGGACGCCATCGGCGAGTGGGCGCACGGGCGGGCGGGGCTCGGCGGGGTCGTCTCCAGCTCCGCGCTCAAGCGGGTCTACCGGGACCGGCTGCGGGACGGGGCGCCGGACGCCGTCTTCCTGCATCTGACCGGTGACCGGTCGCTGATCGAGGAGCGGATGGCGGACCGCAAGGGCCACTTCATGCCCACCGCGCTGCTCGACTCCCAGTTCGCGACGCTCCAGCCGCTCCAGGCCGACGAGGCCGGCGTGAGCGTCGACGTGTCCGGCACCCCTACGGAAATCACCCAGCGAGCCGTCGCCGCGCTGCGCCGGCTCGAAGACTAAGGACCATCACCGTGACCAGTCTCAGCGTCGAGATGCTGGCAGCGGACGCCGCCGAACCGATCACCTCGGCAGGCAACGCTCAGTTGGGCATCGCCGTCCTGGCGGGCATCGCCGTCATCGTTCTCCTCATCACCAAGCTCAGGATGCACGCGTTCCTGGCGCTGACCATCGGTTCGCTGGCGCTCGGCTCCTTCGCCGGAGCCGCCCCGGCCGACACGATCGCCAGCTTCACCACCGGCCTCGGCTCGACCGTCGCGGGCGTGGGCGTCCTGATCGCGCTCGGCGCGATCCTCGGCAAGCTGCTCGCCGACTCGGGCGGGGCCGACCAGGTCGTCGACACCATCCTGGCGAAGGCCAGCGGCAAGGTGATGCCCTGGGCGATGGTCCTGATCGCCTCGATCATCGGGCTGCCGCTGTTCTTCGAGGTCGGGATCGTGCTGATGATCCCGGTCGTGCTGCTCGTCGCCAAGCGCGGCAACTACTCGCTGATGCGGATCGGCATCCCCGCGCTGGCCGGTCTCTCCGTGATGCACGGGCTGATCCCGCCGCACCCCGGCCCGCTGGTCGCGATCGACGCCCTGGACGCCAACCTCGGTGTGACGCTGGCGCTCGGCGTGCTGGTCGCCATCCCGACGGTGATCATCGCCGGTCCGGTCTTCTCCCGTTACGCCGCGCGCTGGGTGGACATCAAGCCGCCGGAGAACATGATTCCGCAGCGTCCCTCCGAGGACCTGGAGCGCCGTCCGAGCTTCGGCGCGACCCTGGCGACCATCCTGCTGCCGGTCGTCCTGATGCTGCTGAACGCGCTCGTCGAGATCGTCGTCGACAACCCGGAGAACGGCCTCCAGAAGGTCACCATGGTCATCGGTTCGCCGCTGATCGCGCTGCTCGCGGCCGTCCTGGTCGGGATGTTCACGCTCGGCCGGGCCGCCGGGTTCACCAAGGACCGGCTGGCCGGCACCGTGGAGAAGTCCCTCGCCCCGATCGCCGGGATCCTGCTGATCGTCGGCGCGGGCGGTGGCTTCAAGCAGACGCTGATCGACGCCGGGGTGGGCCAGATGATCCTGGAGTTCTCCGAGAACTGGTCGATCCCGGCCCTGCTGCTGGGCTGGCTGATCGCCGTCGCGATCCGCCTCGCCACCGGTTCGGCCACCGTCGCCACCATCTCGGCCGCCGGTCTGGTCGCCCCGCTGGCCGCCGACATGTCGACCTCGCACGCGGCCCTGCTGGTGCTGGCCGTCGGCGCCGGTTCGCTCTTCTTCAGCCATGTGAACGACGCCGGGTTCTGGCTGGTGAAGGAGTACTTCGGCATGGACGTCGGCCAGACGGTGAAGACCTGGTCGGTGATGGAGACGATCATCTCCGTGGTCGCCATGGCCTTCATCCTGCTGCTGTCGCTGTTGCTGTAGCCACTCCCGTACGGCGATGACGACGCCCGCCCCGGTACGGCACCGGGGCGGGCGTTTCGCGTATGTACCTTTCGCGTACGGGGGTGTCAGCGGCGGGCCGACTCGCTCTCGGCCGCCTTCTCCAGCTGGAACGCCTCGTTGCCGAGGCCGATCCGGGCGTGCACCTCGGGCTTGACCGAGCGCAGGACCGCGCCGTACACCAGGCCTCCGACGAGGGCGAGGACGATCACACCGGGCAGCAGCCAGCTCAGGGACGAGTCGGGGCCGGAGCCGACGAGCACGTCGAAGTCGCGGACGGTGAAGACGGCGATCGACAGCAGCGCGAGTCCGGCGAGGCCGGAGGCGACCAGGCGCGGGGCCTGTGCGCGGCCCGCGCCGCGCTTGACGAAGAAGGCGATGACGGCGAAGGAGGCGGCGGCCATCAGCAGGATGACGCCGAGCGCCCCGACGTTGCCCATCCAGGTGAACAGCCGCAGGACCGGGGCGGTCGGGTCGCCGACCGGGTTGTCGTCGGTGAAGGCGAAGGCCAGCACGATGACGACGGAGACCGCGCTCTGGAGCAGCGAGCCGGTGCCGGGGGCTCCGCTGGCCCGGTTGGTGCGGCCGAAGCGGGCGGGCAGCAGGCCCTCGCGGCCCATCGCGAACGCGTAGCGGGCCACCACGTTGTGGAAGCTGAGGAGCGCCGCGAACATTCCGGTGACGAAGAGGATGTGCAGGATGTCGGTGAAGGTGGAGCCGAGCCGCTCCTCGGTGAGGCCGAACAGCATGCCGGGGCCCTCCTTGAGGGAGGTGTCGGCGATGGAGCCGGGTCCGGCGGCGACGGTCAGCGCCCAGGAGCTGATCGCCAGGAACAGTGCGGCGTAGCCCACCGCGAGGAACATCACCCGGGACACCACGATCTGCGGGCGGCTGGTCTCCTCCGCGTACACCGGGGCCTGCTCGAAGCCGACGAACGCGGCGATGCAGAAGCAGAGCGCGGTGCCGAGCCCGGCGCCGGTGAGGGTCTCGGGGTTGAAGGCGTGCAGCGACAGGCCCTCGGGGCCCGGCTTGCTCACGGCGGCGACGTCGAAGATCACGACGAGGGCGCACTCGATGACCAGCAGGACGCCGAGCACCTTGGCGTTGAGGTCGATCTTCAGCCAGCCGAGGACGCCGACGACGGCCGCCGCGACCAGGGCCGGTATCCACCAGGCCAGCTCGATGTCGAGGTACGTGGCGAAGATGCCGGAGACCTCGAAGCCGAGGATCCCGTAGATGCCGACCTGCATCGCGCTGTACGCCACCAGCGCCACGAGCGAGGCTCCGGCGCCGGCCGTCGGGCCGAGCCCGCGGGCGATGTACGCGTAGAACGCGCCGGCGTTGTGGACGTGCCGGCTCATCTCCGCGTAACCGACGCTGAACAGCATCAGGACGACGCCCAGGATGATGTAGAGCAGCGGCTGGCCGACGATGCCCATCACGCCGAAGACCGTGGGCATCACCCCGGCGACCACCATCAGGGGGGCGCTGGCCGCGACCACCGACAGCAGGAGGCCGGGGGTGCCGAGCCGGTTCGCGCGCAGGGCGCGTTCCTCGCCCTTGTAGGTGTTGATCCCGCCGGTATCGGCCGTTCCCCTCGTGGTGCCGGTCTCACTGGAAAATGAACTGCCGGTCGACATGGCGGGGTTGGTCCCTTCTTCATGGTGGGCGTGGTGGGCGTGATGAGCCTGGTGGGGTGGTTTCCTTACGTGCTTCACGGGGTGCCGAGCGCGTAGGCGCGCGCGGCGGTGAACGCGGCGTGGGGCTCCTGGCCGGAGTACGACCAGGGCGCGGCGGTGGCGTACGGCCCGATGCGGTGGAAGAGGGCGGCGGCCTCGGCGGGCCGGCCCTCGCAGACCTTGGCGTGCGCCAGGAAGTTCAGGTCGAGGCGGTGGCGCGGGTGGTCCTCGCGCTCCCATTCCAGCCACCAGTCGAAGGCGGCCTTCATCACCTGGCGGGCCCGGCGTCCGGACCAGTGCTCGGAGGCCGCCGGGTCGTCGGGTTCGATGCCGGCGGCGACCAGGACGCGGTAGCGCTCGGCGTGGGCGACGACCGGGAGCACGGCCAGCGGGGAGTCGGCGGGGGCCAGTTCGGCGGCCCAGGCGGCGAAGTCGTACACCTCGTGGAGCGGATCGTGGCCGCTTTCGGGGTTGCTCTCGGCCAGCAGGGCGGTCATCACATGGTGGGCGTGGTGGTGGTCCGGGTGGCGGGAGCGCACCTCCTCGAAGAGCCTGCCGGTCTCGTGCGCGCCGTCGTCGCGGGCCCGGTCCAGGAGGAGCAGCGCGAGCCAGGGGGTGGGGTCGTCGGGGGTGAGGCGGGCGGCGGCCAGGCAGGCTTCGCGGGCGCGGGCGGCTTCGTTCGCCTTGGCCTTGGGCCGCAGCGCGCGGGCGACCCGGGCGCAGCCGAGCAGGATGGCGGCGTCGGCGCTCTCGGGTTCGACGAGCAGCCAGTCACCGGCCCAGTCCACGGCGGACGAGGTCTCGGCGAGGGCCAGAAATCGATGTCCGCGCCGGTCCCAGTCCCGCCCGGTGTCCACCAGCAGCGTGCGCGCCTCGGACCATCTGCCCTGGGTGAACCGGCCCCGTGCGGCGATGAGTTCGTCGTCGTCGAGCGCTGGGTCGAAGACGTGGTCCGAGCGGCTGCCTCGACGGCGGGAGCGGCCCAGGGGCGGCGGAGGCGGGGGCATGCCGCAGGCTTCTTTCGATGCGGTGTGCGAGCAGATGATCGCGCACAGCAAAGCGGTAGGCAATGCTCCACGTCAAGGGGCGTTGTCCGGCAACTGCTCAGACATACCAGCCAGTTGGCTTGATCTGGTCGAACCGTCGAAGGTATCGGCGCAGCGTGCGGGCGGGGAGGGCGGGTCGGGGTGACGCCTGACACACTGGTGCCACACTGGTCGCATGGAGCGACGCGAACCTCTGAAGCCCTTCCTTCTCGCCTTTCCCGGGCCGTTGCGCGACCGGCTGGTGGCGGCGGTTCTCTCCGGCGAGAAGGTGTCCACCACCGGGTTGCTCAGCGAATACGAGCTGGAGCAGGAGGAGCTGCCGCCGGTGGGCGAGCGCTCCGCGCTGATCGACTCGGACGGGCGGGAGGTCGCGGTGGTCGAGGTGACCGAGGTACGGGTGCTGCCGCTGGGGGCCGTCGATCTGCGGCACGCGCTGGACGAGGGCGAGGGGTACGCCTCGGTGGCGGAGTGGCGGGCGGGGCATGAGCGGTTCTGGCACAGCGAGGAGATGCGGGAGGCGTTGGGGGATCCGTCGTTCACGGTGCACGACGGGACGATGATCGTGGCGGAGCGGTTTCGGGTGGTCGAGCGGTTGGGGTGACTGCCGGGGCTCCGCCCCGGACCCCGCTCCTCAATCGCCGGAGGGGCTTGAATTGCGCCCGAGGAAGCTCAAAGGGCTTTCGCCGCCGCCCGGCCCGCCGCTCGGCCCGAGAAGATGCAGCCTCCCAGGAACGTGCCCTCAAGCGAGCGGTAGCCGTGGACTCCGCCGCCGCCGAAGCCCGCCGCCTCGCCCGCCGCGTACAGGCCGGGGAGCGGGGCGCCCTCGGCGGTCAGGACGCGGGAGGACAGGTCGGTCTCCAGGCCGCCCAGGGACTTGCGGGTGAGGATGTTGAGGCGGACGGCGATCAGCGGGCCCGCCGCCGGGTCCAGGACGCGGTGCGGCTTCGCGGTGCGGATCAGGCGGTCGCCCAGGTAGGCGCGGGCCCCGTGGATCGCGGTGACCTGGAGGTCCTTGGTGAACGGGTTGGCGATCTCCCGGTCGCGGGCGGTGATCTCGCGGCGCAGGCTCTCCTCGTCGATGAGGTCCTCCCCCGTGACCGCGTTCATGCCCCGGACCAGCGCGCCGAGGTCCTTCTCGACGACGAAGTCCACGCCGTGGTCCATGAACGCCTTGACCGGTGCGGGCACGTCCGCGCGGGCCCGGCCGATCACGTCGCGGACCGATTTGCCGGTCAGGTCCGGGTTCTGCTCGGAGCCGGAGAGCGCGAACTCCTTGCCGATGATCCGCTGGTTGAGCACGAACCAGGTGTAGCCGTGGCCGGAGCCCATGATGTGTTCGAGGGTGCCGAGCGTATCGAAACCGGGGAAGAGCGGGACCGGCAGCCGCTTGCCGCGCGCGTCCAGCCAGAGGGATGAGGGTCCGGGCAGGATCCGGATGCCGTGCTTGGCCCAGATCGGGTTCCAGTTCTCGATGCCCTCGGTGTAGTGCCACATCCGGTCGCGGTTGATGTGGTGCGCGCCCGCCTTCTCGGCGATGCCGAGCATCAGCCCGTCGACGTGCGCGGGCACCCCGGACAGCATCTTCTCGGGCGGGGTGCCGAGGCGCTCGGGCCACTGGGCGCGGACCAGTTCGTGGTTGCCGCCGATGCCGCCGGAGGTGACGATCACCGCCTGGGCCTTCAGCTCGAAGGCGTCGGTGGCCTCCCGGCTGCTCGCGGTGCCGCGCTCGGCCGCGCTGGGCTCCAGGATCTCGCCGGTGACCGTGTCCAGCGCCCCGGCCGTACGGGCGAGGCCGGTGACGCGGTGGCGGAACCTCAGCTGGACGAGCCCCTTGGCGACGCCCTCGCGGACCCGTCGTTCGAAGGGGGCGACGACACC
Organism: Streptomyces sp. SID14515; assembly: GCF_010548505.1. Classification (NCBI taxonomy): domain Bacteria; kingdom Bacillati; phylum Actinomycetota; class Actinomycetes; order Kitasatosporales; family Streptomycetaceae; genus Streptomyces; species Streptomyces sp. SID14515. The sequence continues at coordinate 30,199 of NZ_JAAGMH010000107.1, forward strand.
GGGTCCGGTGCCCCAGGTGATGTGGAAGCGGGGTACGGAGTTGCCGTGGCCCGTCGCGTCGTAGCCGCCGCGCTCCGCCCAGCCGACGACCGGGAAGATGCGCAGCCCCTGCTGATGCAGCCAGGAGCGCTTCTCACCGGCGGCGAAATCGACGTACGCCTCGGCCCACTTCCGCGGCCAGTGGTCCTCCTTCTCGCGGTCGAACCCGGCCGTGCCGTACCAGTCCTGAAGCGCCAGCTCCCGGCTGTCCTTGATCCGCAGCCTGCGCTGTTCGGGCGAGTCGACGAGGAAGAGCCCGCCGAAGGACCAGTGCGCCTGGCCGCCGATGGACTGCTCGGGCTCCTGGTCGAGGACGATCACGGAACGGCCGGCGTCGACCAGTTCGGCGGTGGCCACCAGCCCGGCGAGTCCTGCCCCGATCACGATCACATCAGCGTCGTACGCCATGGGTTCCATCCTGTTCGGGGCGGCTCAGGGGCGGGAGAAACGTTCAAGTTACCCGTGCGTCAGATCTTGGGTACCGGCCGCTGCCACGTCAACCGTCCGGGTGCTGTTGGATGAAACGTATGACGCCCTCTGACGAGATTCTGGACATCGTCGACGAGAACGACGAGGTCATCGGCCAGGCCCCGCGCGGCGAGGCGACGGCACGGGGGCTGCGCCACCGCTGCGTGTTCATCGAGGCGCGCGACGCGGAGGGGCGGGTCTTCGTCCACCGGCGTACGGCCACGAAGCTGGTCTTCCCCTCGCACTACGACATGTTCGTCGGCGGGGTCGTGGGCGCGGGCGAGTCCTACGACGAGGCGGCGCTGCGCGAGGCGGAGGAGGAGCTGGGAGTCTCGGGGCTGCCGAAGCCCGAACCGCTGTTCCGGTTCCTCTACGCCGACGGCGAGCACACCTGGTGGTCCGCCGTCTACCAGGTGCGGTGCGAGCTGCCGGTGGCCCCGCAGGTCGAGGAGGTCGCCTGGCACACGTTCCTGGACGACGCGGAGCTGGAGGAGCGGCTCGGCGAGTGGCCGTGGGTGCCCGACGGAGTGGAGGCGTACCGGCGGCTGCAGCGGTTCCGGGCGCTCTGACCTCGTAAGGTGCCAGGTGTGAACAAGATCGCGCAGAGCGTACGGCTGTGGTTCGCGCCGCAGCGGGTCCGGGAGGAGGGCGACACCCCCGACTACCGGTTCTCGCTGGCCAACGAGCGGACGTTCCTCGCCTGGATCCGTACGGCTCTGGCCCTGATCGGCGGGGGTTTCGCCGTCGACCAGTTCCTGCCGGAGCTGGTGTGGGGCGTCCGGGCCGGGCTCGCGCTCGGGCTGCTGGCCGCCGGGGTGCTCTGCGCGCTGCGTGCGGTCAACCACTGGGTGCGGTGCGAGCGGGCGATGCGGCGGGGCGAGGACCTGCCGGTGTCCCGGTTCCCGACGCTGCTGAGTCTCGTGGTCGCCGTCGTCGCGGTGGCGATGGTGGTGGTGGTCCTCTTCGGCTGGGAGGGCGTGTGACGGCGGCGGACCGGGATCCCGGGCTGCAGCCCGAGCGGACCCGGCTGGCCTGGCGGCGTACGACGCTGTCCGCCACGGTCGTCGCGGTACTGGCGGGGCGGCAGGCGCTGCACAGCGGGGCGACCCCGGCCGCGCTGGTCGCGGTGGCGCTGAGCGCGCTGGCCTGGCTGGGGTTCCTGCTGGTGGCCCACCGCCGGATGCTGGGGATGGCGGTGGCACGGCCCGCGCCGCTCGCGCCGCGCGGTGCGCTGACGGCGACGCTGTGCACGGTGGCGCTGGCGGTGTTCGCGGCGGCGATGCTGTTCTGAGCCCGGGGCCGGTCCTGGGCTTGGGGCCGGCTTCTGCCCCCGGGGCCGGTCCTCGGCCTGGGGCCGGTCCTGACCCCGGGGCTCGCCTCTGAGCCCACCCGAGCCGACAGGACTCCTCAGGCGTCCCAGTCCACCGTCACCACGATCTTGCCGCGGGTCCGCCCCTCCTGGTTGAGCCGGTACGCGTCGGCGGCCTGTTCCAGCGGGAACACCCGGTCCACATGGACGGTGACGATGCCCTGCTCGGCCAGTTCGGCGACCTGGGCCAGGTCGTCGGCGTCGGGGCGCACGAAGGCGTAGCGGCCGCCGTAGGAGAAGACCTCGCTGTCCGCGATGGAGGCGAGCCGGCCGCCCGGGGCGAGGGTGTCGGCGGAGGCGCGCAGGGCGTCGCCGCCCACCGTGTCGAAGGAGGCGTCGAAGCCGTCCGGGACCAGTTCGCGCAGCCGCTCGACGAGGCCTTCGCCGTACTCCACCGGCTCCGCGCCGAGGCTCCGCAGGTGCTCGTGGTTGCGGGCGCTCGCGGTGCCGACGACCCGGCAGCCGGCGTGCCGGGCGATCTGGACGGCGAGCGATCCGACGCCGCCGGCCGCCGCGTGGACCAGGACGGTGTCTCCGTCGCGGACCTTCAACGTGCGGTGCAGCACCTGGTACGCGGTCAGCCCGGCCAGCGGCAGGCCCGCGGCCTCCTCGAAGCTCAGGCTCAGGGGCTTGCGGGCGAGGGTGCGGACGGGGGCGGCGACGTACTCGGCGAACGTACCGCGCGAGAGGAAGTCCTCGCGTACGTAGCCGATGACCTCGTCGCCCACCGCGAACTCGTCGACGGCGACGCCGGGTTGCACGACGACCCCGGAGACGTCCCAGCCGGGGATCACCGGGAAGACGGCTTCGAGGCCGCCCTGGAGGTAGCCTTCGCGGGCCTTCCAGTCGACCGGGTTGACGGCGGCGGCCCGTACCTTCACCAGGACGGAGTCGGGGCCGACCTTGGGGTCGGGCCGCTCGCCGTACTCCATGACGTCGGCGGAGCCGTACGCGCTGTAGCTGATCGCCTTCATCCCTCGACCTTCCGTGCAGGTCAGGGTCGCCGCAACTCAGGGCCGTGCGACCGTGAGCGGCGGCAGCGGGGTGCGCGGGTCGCCGCGGCGGCCGCGAGACCGGGCGCACGGACCGGAGCGGCGGTCGGCGGGACGGGTGGAGATCGCGGGCCGGGGATCCTTGGTTTCCCGGCCCGCGGTGCGCCCAGGAGGTGTCAGCAGCCCAGGTTGGAACCGGGCGTGGTGCCCAGAATCTGGGTGAACTGCTGGAACTTGGCGATGCGGCTCTGTACCTGGGCAGGGTTGCCGCCGTTGCACTCGATGCTGCCGTTGATGGCCCGGATCGTGTGACCGAAGCCCTGGTTGTCGACGATCGCGTTGTGGGCGGTCATCCACCCCGGACCGTTCTGGGTGTTCCAGTACCAGAGGGCGGTCTTCCAGGAGACGGACGCGTTGTTCTGGACGAGCCAGGGGTTGTTCAGCAGGTCGATGCCGAGCGCGTCGCCGGCGGCCTTGTAGTTGAAGTTCCAGCTGAGCTGGATCGGGCCCTTGCCGTAGTAGGCGGCCTGGCCGGCCGGGCAGCCGTACGGGCGGCCCCAGTCGCAGTAGTGCGGGTAGTTGGCGGTGTTCTGCTCCACGATGTGGACGAGGCCGCCGGTCTCGTGGCTGACGTTGGCCAGGAAGGCCGCCGCCTCACGGCGCTTGATCTCGGTGCTGCCGGTGTTGGCGAACGCCGGGTACGCGCTCAGTGCGGAGACGAGGCCGCTGTAGGTGTAGAAGGAGTTCCGGTTCGGGAACATCTGGTTGAACTGCGACTCGCTGACAGGGAAGCCGGTCGTGGGCGGGTTACCGCCGCCACCGCAGTTGTACGGGTCCCAGTACCACGTGCTGATCGTCGGGTCGTAGCCCGGGTTGTCGTGCTCGGCGATGTAGTGGCCGCCGTTGAAGCGGACGACGGTGCCTGCCGTGTACCAGGCCCCGGCCTGCCAGTTGGGGGCCGTGTCGCACACTCCGGCGGCCGCCTTCACCGGGGCCGCGGAGGCCGCGGGGGCGAAGACCGCGGCAAGGCCCGTCGCCAGCAGCAGGGTCAGGAGCGTTCTCATGAAGCGATGTCTGAGCACGCGATCACTCCTCTACGCGGAACGGTCACCCGGACAGCGGTGGGTAGCGTCCGGTCACGACCGTGGTGGGGGTGTGAGCACACTCAAGCGCCTTGACATGATCGAGTCAAGGTATGGACCAATGGAGGTGTCAGCGGCCTAGAGCTGTCGGAGATGGTCCCGCAGTCTGCGAGCGGCCTCCGCCATGAGGGCGTCGACTCCCGGCTGAACCCCTGCCGGGACCAGCGACTCGGTCAGGACGGCGATGGCGAAGGCCTGGCCGTCGGCGTGCTCGACGACGCCGATCTCGTGTCGCAGGTTCAGAAGAGTCCCGGTCTTGGAGGACCATCTGCTCGCGTCGGAGCTGAAATCGGGGGCCAGCCTGTGTCGCAGTACGTTGTGGGACAGGAGGTCACGCAGTCGCTCGGCCACCTCCGTATGGATCTTCGACGGATTCCACACGGCTTGGAGGAGGTCGACGAAGGCGCGTGCGCTGCCGGTGTTGGCACGGGACGCGTCGAGCTGGGGCACCCGATGGCCGCGGCCGCTGGTGCCCGCGTCGATGGCCAGCGCGTGGGCGAGGTGTGTCTGGTCGGCGTCGAAGCGCTCCACCGGCGTGTCGAACAGCTCCTCCGTCCGGTGGCGGACAGTGATTCCGCGCAGGTCGGCTTCCTTGAGGACGGCGGCGACCCGGTCCGGCGGAGTGAGGTCGAACAGCGCGTCGGCGGCCGTTCCGTCGCTCAGGCAGGTGCTCAGGTAGAGCAGGTCGTCGATCGCGATCCGGGCGGGGTGACGGAAACGGCTCAGGCCGGTCGGGCCGGGCGTGGTGACGCGACCGGGCCGCACCTCCAGCGTCGTCGCGCCGTCCAGCTCGCCCCGTCGGATGCGCTCCAGCGTGGCGAGCGCGAGGGGCACCTTGACCAGGGAGGCCGACGGCAGGTGGAGGTCGGCCTCGATGCCGAGCTCCTCCCCCGTGTGCAGGTCGCGCACCAGCAGGCAGCCGTGCAGGCCGCCGTCGTGGAGCAGGGCGCGTACATCGCGCAGCAGGGCCTCGGTGTTCATGCTGCCGCGCCTCCCCCGGTACCGGCCTGGGCGTCCGCGCCCAGGCAGCGGGCGATGGCGTCGCCCAGGCGCGTTTCCATGGGCAGGGGGTCGCCGTCCGCCGCGACCCTGAGCGCGAAGCCGCGGCGGAGGGTGGTCTCGCCGATGGGGTGCCAGCTCAGGGCGAGTTCCTCGGCCTGCGCCCGGGAGCACAGCAGCAGGTCCTTCGTGCAGAGGACTTCGGCCGCCGCGGCCGTCAGATCGGGTGAAGCGGCCACCTGTGCGGGCCGCAGGCCCACCGCGTCCCGCAGCCGCGTCAGCGGGTCGCGGATGTGCGGCACATCGTCCTCCGGCTGGATCCAGATGCGGCGGGCCGGGCCCGACGAAGCGCGCCCGAGCCGCAGCGTCTCGACGTAGATGCGCCGTACACCGCTGTCCTGCGCCCCGGCCAGCCCGAGCGGCACGGACCAGGACGCCTCGTCCGCCGGTACGGCGAGCAGCGCGGCGCGCACCTGCTGCGCCCGCATGATTTCCCTGCGCCGCGCCGGACCCGCGGCCCGGAGGTCGAGCCTGACCCCGTGCCCCCGGGCCTCGGCGACCAGGCGCGCGAGAGCGGACGCGGAACAGATGTCGGGAACGGCCAGCCGCCACGGCTTGCGCTTGAGGGCTTCGGCCTCGTCCAGCAGCACGTCGGCGGAGTGGACGAGCTGCCTGGCCGCGGGCAGCATGTCGCGCCCGAAAGGGGTGAGCACCGCCCTGCGTGACGTTCGCTCGAACAGCCGCTCGCCGAAGCGCTCCTCCAGTGCCGCGACACGACGGCTGGCCACGGACTGGGACATCCCTGAGGCAGCCGCCCCGTCGGTGAAGCCGCCGTAGTCGCTGACACCGACGAACGCCCGACACGCTCCGACCAGATCCACGACCCAAGCCTATGCGGTTCCCGCATGGAAACGCGCATGAGCGTATTGGACCGCATACCGAAGAGAGACGAGGGTGGGCTCCGCCACTCACGATCACGCACCGGGACGGAGCTGTTCGGCCTCGTCCCCTACGCGCTCCGACGCGGAGCGCCCGGAGGTTTGCCCATGCGTCACACCCGTGTCAGGCCCGGCGTCGCCGGCGTGCTCGCCGCGCTGTCCCTCGTGCCGATGGTGGCCTGTGGGCAGGACCCCGCCGCCCTGCCGCCCTCCTCCGCGAAGCCCGTCGCGACCCCGACGACCGCACGAACCGCGGAACCGTACACCGGCGACTTCAAGGAGCTGGAGCGCAAGTTCGACGCCCGGCTGGGCGTGTACGCGATCGATACCGGCACCGGACGCGAGGTGGCCCACAACGACAGGGGGCGGTTCGCCTACAACTCGACGTTCAAGGCGCTCCAGGCCGCGGTCGTCCTTCGTACCTATTCCGTGGCGGGCCTCGACCGGCGGGTGACGTACACGCGCGAGGACCTGGTCGCCAACTCCCCGGTGACCGAACGGCACGTGGACACCGGAATGACGGTGGGCGAGCTGTGCGACGCGTCCGTGCGCTACAGCGACAACACCGCCGCGAACCTCCTCTTCGACCACGTCGGCGGGCCGAAGGGCCTGGACTCCGCCCTGGAGACGATTGGCGACCGCGTCACGCGGATGGATCGCGAGGAGCCGGACCTGAGCCGCTGGGTGCCGGGAGAGAAGAGGGACACATCCACGCCCCGGGCGCTGGCCGAGGACCTGCGGGCGTTCGTGCTGGGCAAGGCCCTCGAGAAACCCGAGCGGGCGCAGCTGACGACATGGCTGCGGACCAACACCACCGGGGCCAAGGTGATCAAGGCGGGCGTGCCCGAGAACTGGGTCGTCGGCGACAAGACCGGAACCGGCAGCTACTACGGCGCCCGCAACGACATCGCCGTGGTGTGGCCGCCGGATTCCGCACCCATCGTGATCGCGATCCTCTCGCACCGTGGCACGAAGGACGCCGAGCCGGACGACAGGCTGATCGCCGAAGCGGCCTCCGTGGTCGTCGACTCGCTGTCCTCCTGAGGGAGCCTGCCCGGAGGGTCGTACCGGCACCCGCGCCCGTGTCTCACCAGCGCGGGACCGTCGGTGTCACCCACTCCGGGTCGGCGATGCGCATCGCCGCCGCGTCGTCCCGCTCGCGGTGGGTCCCGTCGTCCTCCAGCCAGCGGCGGTGCAGGGCGGCGAGGCGGTCGCGGTCCAGTTCGACGCCGAGGCCGGGGGCGTCGGAGACGGGCAGCCGGCCGTCGGTGAAGGTGTGGCGCTCGGTGATGACGTCCTCGGTCTGCCAGGGGTAGTGGCTGTCGCAGGCGTACGCGAGGTCCGGCACGGTGGCGGCGACGTGGGTCATCGCGGCGAGGCTGATGCCGAGGTGGGTGTTGGAGTGCATGGACAGTCCGACGCCGAACGCGCGGCAGATGCCCGCCAGTTCCCGGGTGCGGTTGAGACCGCCCCAGTAGTGGTGGTCGCTCAGGACGATCTGGACGGCGTCGCGGGCGAAGGCGTCCGGGACCTCGGCGAGGGTGGTGACGCACATGTTGGTGGCGAGCGGGACGTCGGTGGACGCGGCGACGATGGCCATGCCGTCCGTGCCGCTGGTGGGGTCCTCCAGGTATTCGAGGACGTCCTTCAATTGGTCGGCGACGTACAGCGAGGTGGGTACGGACCAGGCGCCGTTCGGGTCCAGACGCAGCGGGCGGCCAGGGAACGCCTCGGCCAGGGCGCGGATCGCGGCGATCTCCCGGTCGGGCTCGAAGACGCCGCCCTTGAGCTTGAAGGAACCGAAGCCGTGGGCGTCGGCGAAGCGCCGGGCCTGGGCGACGACTCCGGCCGGGTCGAGCGCCGCGCCCCAGTCGTCGGCCTCGCCCGCGCCGGGGTGGGCGGCCCAGCGGTAGAAGAGATACGCGCTGTACTCGACGGTGTCGCGGACCTTGCCGCCGAGCAGGGCGTGCACCGGCAGGCCCTGCGCCGTGCCGAGGGCGTCCAGGCAGGCGACCTCGAAGGCGGAGACGACCGAGAGCCGGATCTTCTCGGCGTTCCTGACCCCGCGCAGTCCGCCGGCGTCGACCCGGCCGTCGGCCGCGCGCGCGTCCGGGCACACCTCATCGGCCAGGGCGAACAGCCCGTTCAGATCGGTGACCGCCCGGCCGGGCAGCGCCTCGGCCAGGGAACGTGCGGGTTCCAGATAGGCGCCGTCGCCGTACGTCTCCCCCACACCGGTCGCTCCGCCCCGGGTGACGACCTCCACGATCAGGCGCGGGGTGTAGGGCTGGTGGACGCCCTGGGTGTTCAGCAGGGGCGGGTCGGCCACGAGGATCGGGGTGAGCCGGACGTCTTCGATCACCAGAGCTGTATGCATACGTGAACTGTATTCAAGGATGAATATCACCGCCAGAGTCGCGACGGACTTCCCGTCCACCGGTTCCGGGGAGGCACTGGACGACATACCGACTGGTCGGCATCATGGTTTCCGATCGTTCCGTCGCCCCGGAGGTAGGCACCATGAGCTCAGTCCCCCCACCAGGTCTCGACCCGGAGCTGCTGCGTGCCCATCTCGACCGCGAGCGGCCGGGGCTGGTGAGCGGACCCCTCGAAGCGCGGCTGATCGAGGGCGGCCGCTCGAACCTGACGTACGTCGTCGGCGACGGGACGGGACAGTGGGTGGTGCGCAGACCTCCGCTCGGCCATGTGCTGGCCACCGCGCACGACATGACGCGCGAGCACCGCGTGATCAGCGGCCTGCACCCCACCGCCGTCCCGGTGCCGGAGCCCCTGCTGCTCTGCGAGGACGACTCGGTGATCGGCGCCCCGTTCTACGTGATGGAGTACGTCGAGGGCACCCCGTACCGCACCTCCGAGCAGCTCGCCCCGCTGGGCCCCGAGCGCACCAGGGCGGCGGTCCTCGGGCTCGTCGACACCCTGGTCGACCTGCACGCCGTGGATCCGGCCGCGGTCGGGCTCGGCGACTTCGGTCGTCCCGAGGGCTTCCTGGACCGGCAGCTGCGGCGCTGGGGCAAGCAGCTGGACGCCTCCCGCAACCGCGACCTGGCCGGCATCGACGAGCTGCACGCCTCCCTCGGCCGCGAACTGCCCTCCTCCCCCGCGCCGACCGTCGTCCACGGCGACTACCGCCTGGACAACGTGCTGCTCGGCTCCGACGACCGGATCAAAGCCGTCCTGGACTGGGAGATGTCCACGCTCGGCGATCCGCTGACCGACCTCGGGCTCCTCGTGATGTACAGCTCCGACCTCGGACTGCCGAAGTCGCCCGTCTCCACCACCAGCGGAGCGCCCGGGCACCCGTCCCCCGCCGAGCTGATCGAGCGTTACGCGGCCCGCTCGGGCCGGGACACCTCCGCCATCTCCTGGTACACCGCGTTCGCCTGGTTCAAGCTCGCCGTGATCCTGGAGGGCATCCACTACCGCTACACCCTCGGCCAGACGGTCGGCGCGGGCTTCGACCGGATCGGCGATCTGGTCCCCGTCTTCATCGAGCACGGCCTCACCACCCTCCAGGAAGGCTGAACCCCCATGGACTTCGCATTCGACGCCCGTACCGAGGAGCTGCGGAGCAGGCTGCTCGCGTTCATGGACGAGCATGTGTATCCGGCCGAGCAGGTCGCCGAGGAACAGCGGGCCCGGCTCGCCTCGCCGTGGGACACGCCTGCGGTGGTAGGCGAGCTGAAGGCCGAGGCCCGGCGGCAGGGGCTGTGGAACCTCTTCCTGCCGGACGCGGAGTACGGGGCCGGGCTGACGAACCTCCAGTACGCCCCGCTCGCGGAGATCACCGGACGCTCCCCGCATCTCGCGCCGACCGCGCTGAACTGCGCGGCCCCGGACACCGGGAACATGGAGGTGCTGTTCCAGTTCGCCACCGACGAGCAGAAGAAGCAGTGGCTGGAGCCGTTGCTCGCCGGGGAGATCCGCTCGGCGTTCGCGATGACGGAGCCGGACGTGGCCTCCTCGGACGCGACGAACATCGAGACGCGGATGATCCGCGATGGTGATGACTACGTCATTAACGGGCGTAAGTGGTACATCTCCGGGGCGATGAACCCGGACTGCGCGGTCTTCATCGTGATGGGCAAGACCGACCCGGACGGCGAGGACATCCGCCGCCAGCAGTCGATGATCCTGGTGCCGCGCGACACCCCGGGCCTCGAAGTGCGACGCGCCATGCAGGTGTACGGGTACGAGGACCACTCGCACGGCGGTCACGCCGAGGTGGTCTTCCACGACGTACGGGTGCCCGCGGCGAATCTGATCGGCGAGGAGGGCGGCGGTTTCGCCATCGCGCAGGCGCGGCTGGGTCCGGGCCGGATCCACCACTGCATGCGGCTGATCGGGATGGCGGAGCGGGCCATCGAGCTGATGTGCCGGCGCGCGGTGGCGCGTACGGCGTTCGGCAAGCCGCTCGCCCAGCAGGGCGTGGTGCAGAACTGGATCGCCGACGCCCGGGTCACGGTGGAGCAGCTGCGGCTGCTGGTGCTGAAGACGGCCTGGCTGATGGACACCGTGGGCAACAAGGGCGCGCACACCGAGATCCAGGCCATCAAGATCGCCACCCCGCGCGCGGTGGTGGACATCCTGGACTCCGCGGTGCAGCTGTACGGCGCGGGCGGGGTGAGCCAGGACTTCCCGCTGGCGGAGCTGTGGGCCTCGGCGCGGACGCTGCGGCTGGCGGACGGGCCGGACGAGGTGCACCAGCGGTCGCTGGCCCGGCGGGAGATCAAGCGGTACGTCTGACGGACGTGGTACGGCCCCCTCCCGAGGTGCTCGTCGGGAGGGGGCCGCGTCCTTACACGTACAGCATGCTCAGAAGGTGAGCTTCCAGCTGTCGATGTAGCCGGTGTCCTGTCGGGCCACGTCCTGGACGCGGAGCTTCCAGGAGCCGTTGGCCACCTCGCCGGCGGCGTTGACCGTGTACGTCGTGATGACGTTGTCGGCCGAGTCGCCGCTGCTGGAGTTCTTCAGCCGGTACGCGCTGCCGTCGGGCGCCAGCAGATCGACGACCAGGTCGCCGCGCCAGGTGTGCTTGATGTCGACGCCCACCTGAAGGGCGGCCGGGGCGTTGCCCGTCCGTCCGGTGACCGCGATCGACGAGGTCACCGCGGCTCCCGCGTCCGGGATGGCGACATCGTCGGTGTTGCTGAACACGCCCTCGCCGGTGGGCGGTTCGCCGCTGCCGGATGACAGGGTCCAGATCGCGTGGGCGGCGGCGTCGCTGTTGCGGTCCAGGGCGGTGTCGTTGATGTTGCTCAGGCTGTCGCAGGACGAGTGGTAGCAGCGGTCGAAGGCCTGCCCCGCGGTCCCGCCCCACTTCTGCGCCTGGGCGGCGGACTTGGTGTAGCCCGCGCCGGTGAAGAGTCCGCCGACGGGGACGCCGACGTTCTTGAACGGCGCGTGGTCGGAGCGGCCGTCGCCCTCGGTCTCGATCTCGGTGGGGATGTTCAGGCCCGCGAAGTAGTCCTTGAAGGTCTTCTCGATGACCGGGTCGTCGTCGTAGACGAAGTAGCCGGCGTTGGGCGAGCCGATCATGTCGAAGTTGAGGTAGCCGGAGAGCTTGGAACGCTCGGCGGACGGCAGGTTGTTGACGTAGTACTTCGAGCCGATCAGCCCCAGCTCCTCCGCGCCCCACCAGGCGAACCGCAGGTGCTTGTCGGGCTGGTACTGGGCGCGGGAGACGGCGAGGGCGGTCTCCAGCACGGCGGCCGAGCCGGAGCCGTTGTCGTTGATGCCGGCGCCGGAGGAGACCGAGTCGAGGTGGGCCCCGGCCATCAGGACCTTGTTCGGGTCGCCGCCGGGCCAGTCGGCTATCAGGTTGTAGCCGGTGGCGCCGCTGGAGGTGAACTGCTGGAGCGTGGTGGTGAATCCGGCCGCGTCGAGCTTGGCCTTCACATAGTCGACGGACGCCTTGTAGCCGGGGCGGCCGTGGGCGCGGTTGCCGCCGTTGTTCGCGGCGATCGTCGAGAGCTGGGTGAGGTGGGCCTTGACGTTGGCCAGAGGGATGTCGGGCGCCGCGGCGGCGGCCGCCTCCGGGGTCGGCGCCCCGGCGGCCTGGGCGGCCGGTGCCGCGGCTCCGAGGGCGACGGCGAGGGCGACGGCCGCGACGGCCGCCGGGGATCTGCGCAGGGTGAAACGGTTCGGTCTCATTCACGGGCTCCGGATTCCGTTGGGGACTGACGGAACGTGCGGGGGGTCCCCGGCCGCATGGTGATCCGGCCGGGTCCTGGAGCATGGGCCCGGACAAGGGGCCCAGAGGTGCGCAATGCGTGACCGATGCTCAAGGAAGTGACCGTGCTCCGTCAAGAGCGGAAACCGGACAGAACCGTTCTATTAACGAACAGCTCCGTGCCCGTGAACCCTGGCGCCTCATCGGGAGGCAGGACATACGTCATACATCCAGACTCACCCCGACCGGCGGAGCGGGCCAGTGGATCGCTCCGGCTCCGCCCCGCCCGTACCTCCGCGCCTACGGGCGCAGGGCCCGCAGCAGCAGGTCCGCGAGGTGGTCGGCGACCTCCTGGCGGCTGAGCGGGCCGTCCGGGCGGTACCAGGTGGAGAGGTGGTGGACCGAGCCGAAGTGGTAGTCGACGACCAGGTCGGCGGGGGTGGCCGAGGAGAAGACGCCGCCGCGCTGGCCCTCCTCGATCAGGGCCCGGAAGCGCTCGTGGTAGCGGCGGCGCTCGACGCGCACCTGCTTGTTCTTCTCGGGGCTCAGGTGGTGCATGGAGCGGAAGAAGATCGCCGCGTCGTCCAGGTTGTCGATGGTCGTGACGACCACGTCGGCCGCCGCGTCGCGCAGCCGCTGCTCGACGGGCGCCTCGGCGTCCGCGAAGGCGTCCAGGCGCTCCTGCTGGAGCCGCAGCACCCGGGCGTAGACCTCCTGGAGCAGGTCCTCCTTGGAGCCGAAGTAGTGGTAGAGCGCCCCCTTGGTGACGCCCGCCGCCTCGACGATCTCCTGGACCGAGGTGCGGTCGTACCCGCGCTCGGCGAAGAGCCGGGTGGCGGCGGCCAGCAGCCTCTGAGGGACGGGAGTGCCGTTCTGATCCGTCGCCTTGGCCATGAGCCGCCACCTTCCTTTCGTACTGTGCGTGTGCTGTTTCGACGCCGTTCTAACGGTGGGAACGCAGTTCCCGCCTGAGGATCTTCCCACTCGCCGTCTTCGGCAGCTCGGTCAGGATCTCCACCTCGCGCGGATACTTGTACGCGGCGAGCCGTTCCTTGCAGTAGGCGCCCAGCTCGCCGGGCTCCACGGAGGCCCCCGGACGCAGGCTCACATAGGCCCGGACCGTCTCCCCCCGGTACGCGTCGGGCACGCCCACGACGGCCGCCTCGCGCACCGCCGGGTGGGTGTAGAGGACATCCTCCACCTCGCGGGGCCAGACCTTGAACCCGGAGGCGTTGATCATGTCCTTCTTGCGGTCGACGACGTACAGCCAGCCCGCCGCGTCCATGAACCCGATGTCGCCGGTGCGCAGCTCGCCGTCGGGGAAGGCGGCGGCGGTGGCCTCGGGGAGGTTCCAGTAGCCGGAGACGACCTGGGGGCCGCGCACCGCGATCTCGCCCTGTTCCCCGAAGGGCACCTCCCGTCCCTCCTCGTCGAGGATCCGTACGACGGTGTCGGGTCCGGGCACGCCGACGGAGAGGGTGCCAGAGACCGGGTCGACGGGGGCCTCCCGCTCGGGCGGGACCGAGGCGCAGGGGGCGGTGCACTCGGTGAGCCCGTAGCCGTTGCGGATGTACGGGCCGAAGCCCGCGCGGAACTTCTCCACGAGCGCGGGCGGCAGGGGCGCGCCGCCGGAGGAGATCACCCGGAACGAGGCGAAGTGGTCCGGGGTGGCGTCCGGGTGGGCGGCCAGGGCCATGAAGGCGGTGGACGGGCCGACGGTGTAGGCGGGGCGGTGGGCGGCGAAGGCCTCCAGGACGACGCCCGCCTCGAAGCGGTAGGCCAGGACGAGGGTGCCCGCGTTGGCGACGCAGGCGGCGAGCTGGCAGACCATGCCGGTGATGTGGAAGAGCGGGGCGAGCGCGAAGTAGGCGGAGCCCTCGGCGATCGGATGGCCGGTGCGCTGGCGTTCGGCGTTGACCATGATGTTGCCGTGGGCGTTCATCGCGCCCTTGGGGGTGCCGCTGGTGCCGGAGGTGTAGCTGATCAGCGCCGTGTCGGCGGCGGTGAGCTCCCGGTCCGCCGGGGCCTGGTGCCCGGCGCGGGCGGCGGTCAGCAGGTCGTCCGCGAGGTCGTCGGGGCCGGGGGCGGGGAGCCGTGCGAAGCCGAGGACGCGGGGGTCGTTCACGCTCTGGAGGTCCAGCTCGCAGGCGGTGAGGGCGATGGTGAGGTCCGGGGCGGCCGCCGCGGTGTCCCGGAGATACGCCTCCCACGCCCGGTCCGCACAGATCAGCGCGGTGACCTGGGCGTCCTTGAGTACGTGGCCGACCTCGCCGGACTTGTACATCGGGTTGAGCGGAACGACGGTGGCCCCCGCCTTCCACGCGCCGAGCAGGGCGAGGACGAAGTGCGGGCTGTTCTGGAGCATGATCGCGACCCGGTCGCCCCGGCGCAGTCCCCGGGCGGCGAGGTGCCCGGCCACCGAGTCGGACAGCTCGTCGGTCTCGCGGTAGCTCAGCCGGCCGTCGAAGTAGGCCAGGGCCGGGCGGTCCGGGGCCCGTTCCACGGCTGCCCGCCAGGCGTGCAGCACGGTCGCGGGCGGGGTGACGGGGGCGCGCTGGGCGTCGCTGAGCAGGGCGAGCCACGGCTGGGCCGCATAGATGGAACCGGTGGCGGCCGGGGCGGCGGAGGTCGAGGCGGCGGAGTCCACGGGCCCGGAGGCCGCGGGCCCGGGGTTCGGGTCGCTCATGCGCCGCTCGCCTCCCACTTCTGCTGGAGGCGGTTCATATTGCCCAGCCACCGGTCCGGATCGGCGGCGCGGGCCTGGTAGTAGCCGGCCACCTCCGGGTGCGGCAGGACCAGGAAGCGGTCGGCGTCCATCGCCTCGAACAGGGCGTCGGCGACGGCGTCCGGCTCGATGGCGCCGGGGGCGAGGACCAGCTCGCCGGCCGAACCGGCGGCGGTGAGCATGTCGGTGCGGACGCCCTGCGGGCAGATCGCGTGGACCTTGACGCCGCGGTGGCGGTAGGTGAGCGAGAGCCACTCGGCGAAGGCGACCGCCCCGTGCTTGGTGACGCTGTACGGGGCCGCGCCGATCATCGTCAGCAGCCCGGCGGCGGAGGCGGTGGTGACGAACCGGCCGCTGCCGCGCTCCAGCCACTCCGGCAGCAGCGCCCTGGCCGCGCGGACGTGGGCCATCACATTGACGTCCCAGGCGGCGGCCCAGACCTCCTCGTCGGCGAACGCGTCGCCGGGCGAGGCCAGGCCCGCGTTGGCGCAGTAGACGTCCACCGTGCCGTCCAGCGCCTGGCGGGCCGCATCCACGATGCCCGAGGCGTCCCCGGCGACGGCGAAGCCGCCGATCTCCTTCGCGAGCGGCTCGATCCGGGCGAGGTCCAGGTCGTTGACGACGACCCGCGCTCCCCCGGCGGCGAACCTGCGGGCCAGAGCGGCTCCGATACCGCCTCCGGCCCCTGTGACCACTACGCCGGCGCCCTGCACCGTACCCATCGTCATCCCGCCTTTCCCATCCGGCTGCACCGGCAGACTAACCGGTCGGTATGTGATCGGGGAAGGGCCGGGAACGGACCGGACGGGGGCCGGGAGTGGACCGGGAGGAGGTCGGGGAGGAGGTCGGGGACCGGCTCGGGGAATCGGCGCGGCCCAGGTCGTTCCGTGCGGCCCCGGCCCGCGCTAGCGTGCGTGGCCATGACAGTCGGCGCGATCATGGAGGTAGCGGAATGAGCCTGTCCCGACGTGGTTTGCTGGCCGCGGGAGGCGCCGTGGGAGCGCTCGCGGCGACGGCGGCCGGCACCGGTCCCGCCGCCGCCTCGACCGGCGCCGGGCGCGGCTCCGGGCCCGGGCGGGGCCGGGTGCGTACCGGCTTCGACCGGCTGGCGGCCGACGGCTACCGGCTGCTGCGGGGCCAGAAGGTCGGCATCGTCACCAACCCGACCGGCGTCACCGCCGACGTGCGGCACATCGTCGACGTGATGCACCCGGACTCACGGGTGAACCTGACCGCCGTCTTCGGCCCCGAGCACGGCTTCCGGGGCACCGCGCAGGCGGGCGGCTCCGAGGGTCGCTACGACGACCCGGCGACCGGGCTGCCGGTCTACGACACGTACCTCAAGAGCGGCCAGGACCTCGCGGACGTCTTCACCGCCTCGGGCGTGGACACCGTCGTCTTCGACATCCAGGACGCGGGCGCCCGCTTCTACACGTACATCTGGACGCTGTACGACTGCATGGAGGCGGCCGCGCTCGCGGGCAAACGCCTGGTGGTGCTGGACCGGCCGAACCCGGTGACCGGGCGGGCCGCGCTCGGGCCGGTGCTGGACCCGGCGTTCGCCACGTTCGTCGGCCGCCGGGAGATCGCCCAGGCGCACGGGATGACGGTGGCGGAGCTGGCGCTGTTCTTCAACGCGGAGTTCCTGCACGAGAATCCGGTGCGGCTGGACGTGGTGACGATGTCGGGGTGGCGGCGCTCGGACTTCTTCGACGCCACCGGGCTGCCGTGGGTGCCGCCGAGCCCGAACATGCCGACGCCCGAGACGGCTCTCGTCTACTCCGGCACCTGTCTCTTCGAGGGCACCAACCTCTCCGAGGGCCGGGGCACCACCCGCCCCTTCGAACTCCTCGGCGCGGAGGGCGTCGACCGCGGCTGGGCGGCCGCCGCGAACGCGCTGGAGCTGCCGGGGGTGGCCTTCCGCGAGGCGTACTTCGCGCCGGTGTTCTCCAAGTTCGAGGGGAAGACCGTGGGCGGGGTGCAGGTGCACGTCCAGGACCGGGAGGTCTTCGACCCGGTCCGCACCGGGATCGCCCTGCTGGTGACGGCGAAGCAGACCTGGAGCGGTTTCGCCTGGCGGCCGGACAACTGGATCGACAAGCTCACCGGGAACACCCGGGTCCGCACGATGATCGACGCGGGCGCGAACACCGACGAGGTCGTACGGGCGTGGCAGCGGGACCTGTCGGCGTTCCGGGCGAAGCGGCGCAGGTATCTGCGGTACGAGGGGTAGTGCCGACGGACCGGACCCGGTCGGAGCACGCCGTCACGAAGCCGACGGCGCGCTCACCGTCACAGATCAGCCGGGTCCGGGCGCGGTCGGGATGCGCGGGGGCCTCGGCCGGGGACGGTGCGGCCGGGGCGGCGAACCCGCGCTGCTCGGGTGCGACTTCCGGCCGACAGACGTCGAGCACAGCGTCGGCGGCGATCTCTTCCAGGCGCAGGCGAGCCGTCGTCATGGGGGCCCGAGCGCACGGGACCGTGCCGCCGCCATCGGTTTCCGCCACCCGCGCGAGGCCCGTACGCCCTCGCACCACCCGCCCGTGCGCCGCTCCGCTTCCACCCGTGGCACCCGGTCCCACATGGGGCGTCTCGGCCAATGGACGGATTTCATCTTTCGATGGAGCCGAAACGGGCAGGCGTACGTCCATTCCTTGACGTCCAAGGACGAGCGACGGAGGTGGCGGTGTCATGGCCGGTTTCCGGAGTCTTGCGAGACAGGTACGCGATCCGCTGGGTGATCTGGCCCTGCGGCGGTATTCCCTGCGCAAGTGTTTGGAGAGGTTCGCCCCGTACGGGCACCGGGCGACCTGGGACCATCTGTGCGCCCGGCACGGGATCGATCCCGAGGACCGGGAGCCCGATCCGGCGCGCCTGCTGCGCGCGCTGGACGAACTGGAGGAGGCGCGGGCCGTCTGGCTCGCGTACGAGGCGGGGTTCGCCGAGCGGCGGCGGCGCGAGAAGCACGCCGGGCTGCGGCGGCCCGGCGCGTTCGACGACTGGCACCGCCGCACCTGGGGCGGTCACGGGGTGGCCCGCTGCACCGACCCGGGCATCCATCCGACCGAGCCGCTCGCCGAGGTCCTGCGCCGGCTGATCGCGGCTCTCGGCGCCGGCCCCGGCTCCGCCTGCCCGGTCTGCGCGGGCACCGGCATCGAGTGGCGGCAGGAGCGGGGCGACGAGCCGTGGGCGGGTCCGGTGTGCACGGGCTGCGGGATCGTGGTGCCGCGGCCCGCGCTGACCGACCGCACGCTGGCCAGGGCCCGGCTGCCACGACACCGGAGGCCGGCCGTGCAGGCGGCGTGAGGTCCGGGCATCGCGGCGCGCACGTTCACCCGGGCGTGCGCAGCCGATCACCCGGTCAGGAGGGCTGCTTGCGCTCGGGCATCAGACGGGAGCCGGTGATCCGCTCGCCGTTGATGTCGTCGGGATTGGAGAGCACACAGGTCTCCAGCGACAGACAGCCGCATCCGATGCAGTCGCTCAAATGGTCGCGCAAGCGGTGCAACTGCGTGATGCGCTCGTCCAGTTCCTTGCGCCAGGCCTCGGAGAGACGGGCCCAGTCCTCGTGGGTGGGCGTGCGCTCCTCGGGCAGTTCGGCGAGTGCTTCCCGGATCGTGGCCAGCGGGATGCCGACGCGCTGGGCCGCCCGGACGAAGGCGACCCGGCGCAGCGCGTCCCGCGAGTAGCGGCGCTGGTTGCCGCTGGTGCGGGTGCTGGTGATCAGGCCCTTGGACTCGTAGAAGTGCAGGGCCGAGACGGCGGCGCCGCTGCGCGCCGAGAGCTGGCCGACCGAGAGTTCGTGGAGTGTCTGTGGGATCTGTGGCACCCCTCAAACCTACTGCCATGTCGTTGACAGGAACGCGCCGCACGACAATGCTGAGCAAGCGCTTAGACATCGCGCGGACAGCGCGTCGAGCCGGAAGGCAGGGACCGGGAACATGGCAGAGCCGAGGATCTTCACGTCCGCGCAGGAGCTGCGGGACGGAGTGGGCGAGCAGCTGGGACACAGCGACTGGCTGGAGATCGAACAGAAGAGGATCGACGGTTTCGCCGAGGCGACCGGCGACCACCAGTGGATCCATGTGGACCCGGAGCGGGCGAAGGACGGGCCGTTCGGCACGACCATCGCGCACGGTTATCTGACGCTCTCGCTGCTGCCCGCGCTGGTGCCGCAGGTGATGCGGGTCGAGGGCATGAAGATGGGCATCAACTACGGGACCAACAAGGTCCGCTTCCCCTCGACCGTCCCGGTCGGCTCGCGGCTGCGGGCCACGGCGGTGCTCCGCGATGTCGAGGAGGTGGGCGGCGGCGTGCAGGTCACGGCGGTCGTCACGGTCGAGCGCGAGGGCAGCGAGAAGCCGGCCTGTGTCGCCGAGTCGGTGTCCCGCTACTACTTCTGAACCCGCCCCACCGCGCCTGGACCCGCCGGGCCGACTCCGAACCCGCCGGGGCTACTTCCGGACCTGCCCGGCCTTGACCATCCGCAGCACGAGGTCGGCGTACAGCTCGCCGACCTCGTCGGGCGTGCGGCTGCCCTGGGCGTTGAACCAGCGGGCCACGTCGATGCAGAGCGACAGCACCGCGAGCGTGGTGCCGGGGATGTCGGGGACGTCGAACTCGCCGTCCCGCACCCCTTCGCTGATGATCCGGCGCACTACCGCGTCGCTCCTGCGCCGCAGGGCGACGATCTCGGTGCGGTGCTCCTCGCCGAGGGCGTCGAGCTCGTACTGCACGACCCGGGCGGTGGTGTGCCGCTCCGCGTGCCAGCGGACGAAGGAGCGGACGGCTCCGGCGAGCCGTTCGGCGGCCGTGCCGTCCCGATCGGCCTCGGCGTCCAGGACGTGCAGCGCCCGCTCGTGGCCGATCTTGCTGATCCGGTGGAGCAGCTCTTCCTTGGTCTTGTAGTGGATGTAGAGCGCGGCCGGGCTCATCCCGGCCCGGCCGGCGATGTCACGGGTGGTGGTCGCGTGGTACCCGCGCTCGGCGAAGGCGTCCACGGCGGCGACGAGGAGCCGCCTGGCCGCCTCGGGAGTGACCTCGCCCCACGGCGCGTCCTCGCCGCTCGTCTCCTCCACCGCACTCATCGCCCAAGGCCCCTCTCCGTCAGCAGGACGCACACCATACCCCGAACCTGAGCAAGCGCTTAGGGGTCGGCCCGCCGATCGCGCCGGGTCAGAGCTTCTGGAAGGGGTCGTGCTCGGCGAGGATCTTCTCCAGCCGGGCCTGGTCGACCCGGCTGTGGATCTGCCCGGCCTCCTGACGGTCCCGGATCACCTTGGCGAGCGTGAAGCAGGACGTGACGAGGTAGAGCACGCCGATGGCGAGGAAGCCGCGCACCCAGGCGTCGGCGTCGAGGAAGAAGATACCGAAGGCGACCGCGGCGATCGCCACCATGAAGGAGGCGACGGCCTGCATGTAGAAGGCCGCGGTGCTCTGCTGCTTGACCGATGTCGTGTCACTCATGGGGTCAGCATCCGCCCGAGGTGGCGTACGCCACATCCGCGCCCGTACTCAGGCCCGTACTCAGACATCGGACACGCGTACGAAGCCGAGTACCGGGCGGTACGGGCCCGAACCCCGGCCGGAACGGTCCAGGGTCCGGGTCAGAACGCGGAGACGCCCGTCAGCGCGCGGCCGATGATCAGCTTCTGGATCTGGCTGGTGCCCTCGTAGAGCGTCATCACCCGGGCGTCCCGCAGCAGTTTGCCGACCGGGTACTCGTCGATGTAGCCGTAGCCGCCGAAGACCTGGAGGGCGTTGTTGGCGCAGCGGACGGCGGCCTCGGAGGCGTACAGCTTGGCCGTGGAGGCGGCGGTGGCGAATTCCCGGCCCCGGTCGATCAGATCGGCGACCCGCCAGGTGAGCAGCCGGGCGGCGTCCACGTCCACGGCGATGTCGCTGAGCAGTTCCTGGACGAGCTGATGGCGGGCGATGGGCTTTCCGAACTGCTCGCGCTCTCCGGCGTAGCGCACGGCCGCGTCCAGGGCGGCCTGGGCGATGCCGACGCAGCCCGCCGCGACCGACATGCGCCCCTTGGCGAGGGCGGACATGGCGATGGAGAAGCCCTTGCCCTCGGGGCCGAGCATGGCGGACGCCGGTATGCGGACGTCCTGGAGGACCAGTTCGGCGGTGGCCTGACCGCGCAGGCCGAGCTTGCCGTGGATGGTGCGGCGGGTGAGGCCGGGGGTGTCGGTGGGGACGAGGAAGGCGGAGACGCCCCGGTGGCCGGGGCTGTCGTTCGTGCGCGCGAAGAGCAGGACGACGTCGGCCCAGGTGCCGTTGGTGATGAACATCTTGGTGCCGTCGACGACGTAGTCACCGCCGTCGCGGACGGCCCGGGTGGCGAGGTTCCCGGCGTCCGAGCCGGTGCCGGGCTCGGTGAGACCGAAGCAACCGATCGCCTCGCCGGAGGTGAGCCGGGGCAGCCAGGACCGCTTCTGCTCCTCGTCGCCCCAGGACGCGATGGTCTTGGCCACCAGGCCGAGCGATACGGAGACGATGCCGCGCACGGAGGAGTCGCCGCGCCCCAGCTCCTCGGTGACCAGGCAGTAGGACAGGTGGTCGCCGCCGGAGCCGCCGTACTCCTCGGGGACGGTCAGACCGAGGAAGCCGAGGGCGCCGAGCTTGCCGACGATCGACCTGTCGACATTCTCGGCCCGGTCCCATGCGACGACATGGGGGGCGACCTCGCGGGCGACGAAGTCCTCGGCCAGCTTCCGGACGGCTTCCTGCTCCTCGCTGAGCGTCAGGTCCATCGTGCGCCACCCACTGCCTCTCCTGAGCGCCGCTCGGGCGCGCTTTAATTAGCACTGCTAGTTTCTGGTTCGCAGGCCCTACTATGAGCCGCATGGCCCGACCACGCAAGCCCCTCCTCAGCAGAGACCGCATCGTCGAGGCGGCGAGCGCACTCGTGGACTCCGAGGGGCTCGACGCCGTCTCCACGCGCCGTCTGGCGGCCGTGCTGGGGGTCAGCGGGCCCTCGCTCTACAACCACTTCCGCAACAAGGAGGAGATCCTCGACGCCGTCGCCGACGCGGTCTCCGTACAGGTCGATCTGTCGATGTTCGAGGAGTCGGACCCGCGCGACTGGCGCGAGGCCCTGCACGACTGGGCGCTGTCCTACCGTGCCGCGCTCGCCGCGCACCCGCACATCGTTCCGGTGCTGGCCCGGGGGCCGGGCCGCCGGCCGGCGGGGCTGCGGGTCGCCGACGCGGTGTTCGGGGCGATGACCGGGGCGGGCTGGCCGCCCGCCCAGGCGACCCGGATCGGGGCGCTGATGCGCTACTTCATCACCGGTTCGGCGCTGGGCTCGTTCGCCGGCGGGTTCGTGGACGACGAGACCGCCTACGACCCCGCCGACTACCCGCACCTCGGCCAGGCCCATCTGCTGGCCGACCACCGCAGCCAGGTCGACGAAGGGGCCTTCGAGACCGGGCTGCGGGCGTTGCTGGACGGGCTGGCGCTCCAGTACGAGCAGTACGCGCGGCCGGTGGGCGAGGGCGCGGCGACGGTTCGGCCGGCGCCGAACCGTCCCTGACGCACCCTGGACGCATGGACCGTTCCCCGCGACAGCGCCCCCGGCCGCACGACGCGGCGGCCCCGCGACTCGCCGCACTGGCCGCCCTCCTCGCGGACGAGACCCGCGCCTCCTTCTGCCTGGCCCTGCTCGACGGGCGGGCCTGGACCGCCGGTGAGCTGGCCCGGTACGCCGCCGTCGCCCCGTCCACCGCCAGCGAGCACCTGGGGCGGCTGGTCGCGGGCGGACTGCTCGCGGAGGATCGGCAGGGCCGTCACCGCTACGTCCGGCTGGCCGACGAGCGGGCCGCGCACCTGGTGGAGGAACTGGCCTCGCACGCGGCGCCCGACGCCCCGGAGCGGCCGCGATCGCTGCGGGCGGCGAGCGTCAGCAGCGCGCTGGCCCGGGGGCGTACGTGTTACGACCATCTCGCCGGACGGCTCGGCATCCGGATCACCGAGGCGATGACGGTACGGGGGCTGCTGCGGCAGGACACCGGGTTCGCGCTGACCGAGGCGGGCCTGGACTGGTTCGGCGCCCTGGGCATCCCCCTGGACCGGACCGGACGACGCCCTCTGGCCCGGGGCTGCCTGGACTGGACGGAGCGACGGCCCCATCTCGCGGGGGCGGCGGGGGCGGCGCTGTGCGCGCATGTGCTGGCGGCGGGGTGGTGCGAGCGGTACGGGTCGGGGCGGGCGGTGCGGGTGACTCCGGTGGGGGTGGGGGCGCTGTCGGAGCGGCTGGGGCTGGACCCGGCGTCGCTCACCACCACCGACGGCTGACACACGCCCAGCCCGGCCGGTGCGTCCCCAGCCCGTCCGGCGCACCCCCAGCCCGTCCGGCGTTTGAGGCCGAGCCGACGCACCCCCAGCCCGGCCGACGCCTGAGGCCGAGCCGACGCATTTCCAGCCCGTCCGGCGTTTGAGGACGGAACCGGCGCTGGGTAGGGGCGGCACCCTTGCTTCCCGGCCACGGAGGGGTCGTCCCGTGCCACCACCAGGGTTCCGTCCTCAATCGCCGGACGGGCTTGAAAGGGCAGGGCTCCGTCCATGAGTGCCGGACGGGCTGAAAGGGCAGGGCTCCGTCCGTGAGTGTCGGGCGGGCTGAAAGGGCAGGGCTCCGTCCATGAGTGCCGGACGGGCTGAAAGGGCGGGGCTCCGTCCATGAGTGTCGGACGGGCTGACATGGGCGGGGCTCCGTCCGTGAGTGTCGGGCCGCCGTCGATTGACGGGCATTGACAATTCGGTGGGGGCCGAAGCGTTCCGGGCCTACGGTCGTGGCCATGACGACGACCCCGACACCGCCTCCGGCCTCCCCACCGGCCCACCCCTGGCGAGCCACCGCCGCAGCCTGCACCACCGTCGTGCTGTGGGCCTCCGCCTTCGTCTCCATCCGCAGCGCCGGCGAGTCCTACTCCCCCGGCGCGCTCGCCCTGGGCCGGCTCCTGGCGGGCACGCTCGTGCTCGGGGCGATCCTCCTCGTACGGCGAGAGGGACTGCCCGGCCGCGGCGCCTGGCGCGGAATCATCACCTCCGGCGTGCTCTGGTTCGGGCTCTACATGGTGGCGCTCAACTGGGGCGAGCAGGAGGTCGACGCCGGGACGGCGGCGATGCTGGTGAACATCGGGCCGATCCTGATGGCCCTGATGGGCGCCCGCATGCTCGGCGAGGGACTACCGCGCCGCCTGCTGCTGGGCATGGGCATCTCGTTCTCGGGCGCGGTCGTCGTCGGCCTCGCGATGTCCGGGCACGGCAGCTCCTCCGTGCTGGGCGTGGCACTGTGCCTGCTGGCCGCCGTGGCGTACGCGCTGGGCGTGGTCAGCCAGAAGCCGGCGCTCGCGTACGGCTCCTCGCTGCAGATCAACACCTTCGGCTGCATGATCGGCGCCGTCGCCTGCCTGCCGTTCACCGGAGTGCTGGTCTCCGAGGCGGCCGACGCCCCCATGTCCGCCACGCTGAACATGATCTATCTCGGCGTCTTCCCGACCGCGCTGGCCTTCACCACCTGGGGCTACGCCCTGGCCCGGACCACCGCGGGCCGGATGGGCGCCACCACGTACGCCGTTCCGGCGCTGGTGGTGCTCATGGCGTGGCTGCTGCTGGACGAGGTGCCGACCCTGCTCGGGGTCCTCGGCGGGCTGCTCTGCCTGGTCGGGGTGGCGGTCTCCCGGAGCCGTCAGCAGACTGGGCCCACACGCGGAAATCCCGCTGGGCCGGTGGAGGGAAGCCGTCATGACACGGAGGACCGGAGCGCAGGGCGACCGTAAGAAGGCCGAGAAGGCCGAGAAGGCCGACCGCGAGGAGGCGGGGCGGGCGGCCCGTTACGGCGGGCCGTATCTGGACGGGTTCGGCGTGGTCGACAGCGGCGACGACGATCCGGTCCTCGTGACGCCCGAGGGCCACGCCCGCGACGCCTGGCGCGAGGACTACCCGTACGACCGCAAGCTGCGCCGCCGCGACTACGACAAGGCCAAGCGGGCGCTCCAGATAGAGCTGCTGAAGCTCCAGCACTGGGTGAAGGAGCGCGACGAGCGGCTGGTGATCCTCTTCGAGGGCCGGGACGCGGCGGGCAAGGGCGGCACGATCAAGCGGTTCACCGAGCATCTCAATCCGCGTGGCGCACGCGTGGTGGCGCTGGAGAAGCCGACCGAGCGCGAGCGCACCCAGTGGTACTTCCAGCGCTACACGGCGCATCTGCCGAGCGCCGGGGAGATCGTGCTGTTCGACCGCTCCTGGTACAACCGGGCGGGCGTGGAACGGGTGATGGGGTTCTGCACGACCCGCGAGTACCTGGAGTTCATGCACCAGACGCCGGGATTCGAGCGGATGCTGGCCCGGGACGGCATCCACCTGGTGAAGTTCTGGTTCTCCGTCTCCCGCAACGAGCAGCGCAACCGGTTCATGATCCGGCAGATCGACCCCGTACGACGGTGGAAGCTGAGCCCGGTCGACCTGGCCTCGCTGGACAAGTGGGACGAGTACACGGAGGCCAAGGAGCTGATGCTCTTCCACACCGACACGGCGGACGCGCCGTGGACGGTGGTGAAGAGCAACGACAAGAAGCGGGCCCGACTGGAGGCGATGCGGCATGTGCTGGACCGCTTCGACTACCCGGGCAAGGACCCGGAGGTGGTCGGGGTGCCGGACCCGTTGATCGTGGGCCCGGCCTCCCGGCTGTTCGAGGAGGGCGAGATGGACGCCCGGCTGCTGGGCCCGGTGACGTCGACGTCCCGGACGACGGACTACTAGAACACCACCAGCGCCCGGCCACCCTTGCCCGCGATCATGTTGTCGAAGGCGGCGGGGATGCCGTCCAGGGCGATGCGCTCGGTGACCATCATCGAGAGGTCGAAGCGGCCCGCGCGGATGTGGTCGGCGAGGGCGGGCAGATCGCGGGCCGGGTCGCTGTTGCCGTAGACGCAGCCCGTGAGCGACCGGCCCCAGTGGAAGATCTCCAGGGCGTTGAAGGTGACTTCCTGGTCCTTGCCGCCGATGCCGACCACCGTGGTGCGCCCGCCGCGCCGGGTGGATTCCCAGGCGGCCCGGATGGTCGCGGGCCGGCCGACGCACTCGACCGCGACGTCCGTGCCCTGGCCGCCGGTGAGCTTGCGGATCTCGCGCGGGGTGGTGGCGGAGGCGATGACGTAGTCGGTGGCGCCCGCCTGCCGGGCCAGCTCCTCCTTGGCCGGGGAGACGTCGACCGCGATGATCCGGGACGCTCCGGCGATCCGGGCGGCCTGGAGCACGGCGAGGCCGACGCCGCCGATCCCGAAGACGACGACGCTCTCGCCCTCGCGGACCCGCGCGCTGTGGTGGATCGCCCCGTAGCCGGTGAGGACCGCGCAGCCGAGGAGGGCGGCGTCGGTGAGCGGGATGCCGTCGGGCGCGGGCAGCACGCAGTTGGCGGCGACGACGGTCTCCTCCGCGAAGGCCGCGACGTTGAGGCCGGGGTGGAGGTCGGTGCCGTCCGCCGTACGGGCGTGGAGGTTGGCGGTGCCCTTCAGGGCGTCGGCGCAGAGCCAGACCTCGCCGATGCCGCAGTGGAAGCAGGACCCGCAGGAGGGCGCCCAGTTGAGGACCACGCCGTCGCCGGGCGCGACATGGGTGACGCCCTCGCCGACCGCCAGGACCGTACCCGCTCCCTCGTGGCCGAGGACGGCGGGCACCGGGACGCGCATGGTGCCGTTGGACAGGGACAGGTCGGAGTGGCAGACCCCGGCGGCGGCGAGCGCGATCCGCACCTGGCCGGGGCCGGGCTCCGGCAGGACGATGTCGGTGATCTCCAGCGGAGCTCCGACGGCGGGCAGTACGGCGGCGCGGACCACGAACAGGCTCCTTACGAGTTGCGAGCTACGAGCTACGAGCTACGAGGAAAGGGTTGCGGGGTCAGAACTGGAGCGACTTCGTCTGGAGGTACTCCGCCAGACCGTGCGGCCCCAGTTCGCGCCCCACCCCCGACTGCTTGTAACCGCCGAACGGGGCCAGCGGGTTGAACCGTCCGCCGTTGATGTCGACCTGCCCGGTGTCCATCCGGCGGGCGAAGGCCACCGCCTCCTCGTCGTCCGCGGCCCACACGGCCCCGGCCAGCCCGTACACGGTGTCGTTGGCGATCCGCAGGGCGTCGTCCACGTCCTCGTACCGCAGGATCGAGACCACCGGGCCGAAGATCTCCTCCTGGGCGATCGTCATGTCCGGGGTGACGTCGGCGAAGACGGTCGGGCTGACGTAGTAGCCGGTCTCCAGCGGCGCGTCCGGGCCGCCCGCGATCAGCCGGGCGCCCTCCTCGACGCCCTTGGCGATGTAACCGCGCACCCGGGCCTGCTGCTTGGCGTTGACGAGCGGACCGACCCGTTCGCCGGGCACGTACTTGGTGACGGCGTTCGCGGCGAGCTCCACAGCCTCGTCGTACCGCTCCGCGTCCACCAGCATCCGGGTCCAGGCGCTGCACGTCTGGCCGGAGTTGGTCATCACGTTGGCGATGCCGACGTTGACCGCCTTGGCGAGATCCGCGCCGGGCAGGATCACATTGGCGGACTTGCCGCCCAGTTCGAGGGCGACGCGCTTGATCGCGGCCCCGGCGGTGGCGCCGATCTGCCTGCCGACGGCGGTGGAGCCGGTGAAGGAGACCAGGTCGACGTCCTCGTGGGCGGCGAGCGCCTGTCCGGCGACCGTTCCGAGGCCGGTGACCAGGTTGAAGACCCCGGGCGGCAGACCGGCCGCCTCGGTGGCCTCCGCGAAGAGCTGGGCGGTCAGCGGGGTGTCCTCGGCGGGCTTGAGGACGACGGTGCAGCCCGCGGCGAGCGCGGGGGCCACCTTGGCGACGATCTGGTGGAGCGGGTAGTTCCAGGGGGTGATCGCGCCGACCACGCCGACCGGTTCCAGCAGCACGGTGGAGTTGCCGATGCGCTCCTCGAAGGTGTGGCGGGCGGCCAGTTCGGCGTACGAGGCGGCCACCAGCACGGGCACGCCCGCGTGGACCATCTGCGACAGCGGCAGCGGTGAGCCCAGCTCGGCCGTGATCGTCTCGGCCAGCTCGTCCTTGCGGGCGGCCAGCGCGTCGGCGAGCGCGGTGAGCCGGGCGGCGCGCTCGGCGGGCGGGGTCGTGGCCCAGGCGGGGAAGGCGGCGCGCGCGGCCCGTACCGCCGCGTCGACGTCCTCGGCCGTTCCCGCCGGCACCCGGGCGATGACCCGCTCGTCGGCCGGGTTCACGACCGCGATCGTGTCCTGGCCGACGGCGGGCCGCCAGGCACCGTCGATGTACATCTCGTCATGGGCCTGCATGGCTGTTTCCTCCCGGACGTGCTGTGCGGAGCGCCGAAGCCGTGCGGCGCGGGCACACGTCGCACCCGCCCAAACTAGCGCCGTTAGTTTTCCGGCGCCAGGGAGCCTTCCGAGACGCCGGTCACGCCGGGCGCGCACGCCCCCGGCGCATGTGCCCCTGCCCGGCCGAGTTGCCGGAACGGCATGATCCCTTGCCCTGACGGCCACCGCCGGGCCAAGACTGGGGCGAGTCCGCGAGCCCGCGAACCCGGACCGCCGTCCGCCGTCCGCCGTCCGCACACCGAGGAGGCACCATGACCGCCGCGCCCCGCCCCCGCCACCGCCCCCGCCGCCGGGACACCCCGCCGCCACGGACCGGGGGGAGCGAGATCGAGGTGCTGCGCGGCTTCCTCGACTACGTACGCACCTCGGTCGCCGCGAAGGTCGAGGGCGCCTCGGAACCGGAGGTCCGCACCGCCGGGGTGCCCTCGGGCACGAATCTGCTCGGACTGCTCCACCATCTGACCTTCGTCGAGCGGTCCACCTTCCTCGGGGAGCGGGTCACCGACTGGCCGGCGACCTTCCGCGCCGCTCCCGAGGACGGTGTGGCCGAGGTCGTCGCCCGCTACCGGAAGGCGGTCGCGGAGGCGAACGACGTACTCGACACCTGCACCGACCTCGGCGCGCCCGTGCCCCGCCCACTGCCGAACGGCCCTGGGCCCAGCGCCCGTTGGGCGCTCACGCACATGATCGAGGAGACCGGCCGCCACGCCGGTCACGCGGATGTCCTCCGCGAGCTGATCGACGGCTCGACCGGCCGCTGACCGGCGGGGATCCTCAGGGCCGAGGCGCGTCGTCCAGCCCGGGAACGTCGCGGGGCAGCGGGCAGATGCGGCGGCCGTAGTGGTCGAAGACGTACAGATGGGCCAGGTCCACCAGCAGCGGCACCTGTGCCCCGGTCCGCAGCCGCATATCGGGTCCGGTGCGCACCACCAGGCCGCCGGAAGGAGTGGGCGGGTGGTCCAGGCCCTGGATCTCGGCGGGGTCCTGGACGGGTTCGTCGAGGGTGACGACCGGGCCGCTGATGCGGCCGCCCGCCCGCCCCCCGAGCCGTTCCAGGACGCCGACCCCGCCTCCGCCGCCGACCGCCGCCCGACGGCGGCGGGGCATCGCCCGGGGCCGGGCGGACTGGAACACCATCGCCATACCGCGTTCGCGCGGCGGGGTGTGGTTGGCGTACTCGCCGTCGAGGAGCAGTTCGCCCTCGGTGATCTCCTCCAGCCCCGCGATCATGCGCAGCACGGTGGACTTGCCGCAGCCGGAGGGGCCGAGCAGCACGACGAACTCGCCGGGATCGATGGAGAGCGTGAACCGGTCGACGGCCCGCCGGTCCCGGCCGTAACTCTTGCTGACTTGGTGCAGGGAGATCGCGCGCGTCATGAATGTCCGCCCGGAGGGAAGTTGTGGCATCGCGGTGGGGAGCGGCTGTGTGGAAGCCGGCCCACCGGGCGGGGTGTGGGAATGACTCGCGCGAAGGTTGAGGCGTACGGGGCCGGTGAGGCCCGGGGCAGGGCCCACCCGTGAGGCCCGGGGCAGGGCCCACCCGTGAGAGCCGGGGCCGGTCACCCGGAGGGTTCGGAGCCGTTCCGGACGGTCGGCGGTACCGGGGCATGCGCTGCGTCCGGCGGTACGGGGGTGGGCGTCGTGCCCGGCGGTACGGGAGTGGGCTCCGTGTCCTGGGCGGCCGGGGCCGACTTCATACGGCCGTCGCCGCGCAGTCCCAGTCCCGCAGCGCCGAGCAGCCCCACGCCGAGCAGCGCGAACGGGGCCGCCACCCCCACCGCGCCCGCGATCAGGCCCGCCGCGGCGGGGGCGGCGACCTGGCCGAGCCGGTTGCCGGTCAGTCGCAGGGCGAGCGCGGTGGACCGGGCCTGGGCGGGGGCGGCCCGGACGACGGTGGTCATGGACAGCGGCTGGCCGACGCCGAGGCAGAAGCCGAGCACGGCCAGCATGACCGCGAGGACCGGGACGGACACGGGCAGCGCGACGCCCGCGCAGAGGAGCCCGGCGAGCAGGCAGCTGGTGGTCAGCAGGGCCCTGCGGCCCAGCAGCCGCAGCAGCGGCGTCATCACCAGCCGGCAGGCGATCGTGGCGGCGGCCCGCAGGCTGAGCAGCAGTCCGACGGTGGCCGGTGCGATGGAGCGGTGCTCGCCGACGACCGGCAGATAGGCGGTGAGGATGTCGGTGGCGGACAGCACCGCCATGCTGATGAGGATGCCGGCCGGAACGCCGCGCGCGCCCAGGATCGCCCGGACCGGGACCTTGTGGCCGGGGGCCGGCCCGGAGCCGGTGGCCCGGCGGTGCTCGATGCGCCAGAGCGAGGTGAGGGCGACCGCGCAGACCCCCGCCGAGACGAGGAGCGCGAGGGCGCTCGTACGACCCAGCGCACCGCTGTCGGCGGAGATCAGCGCACCGGCCGCGATCGGGCCGACGAGCTGGCCGAGCGAGGCGCCGATGGTGAAGTGCCCGAAGTTGCGGTCCTGTTCGTCGGGCGCGGACTGCCGGGCCACGATCGACTGCGCGCCGATCACGAAGCACAGGTGGCCGAGGCCCATCACTCCGCTCCAGGCGGCCATCGCGGGCAGCGAGGAGACGATGCCGCTGAGCGCGCAGCCGCCGGAGATCAGGAGCACGCCGAGCGGCAGCAGGGGCGCGCAGCGGCCGTGGTCGGTGCGGCGGCCGAGCGGCACGGCGACGAACAGCGGAAGCAGGGCGTAGACCCCGGCGATGACGCCGACGGCCGCCTCTTCCCCAAGGATCTCAGCTCCGTTCGACCAGGGGAGGCCCCACTCGCCGAGCGCGAGGGCCCGGTAGGAGACGGCGGGCCGCGCCATCGACACCGCCCCCTGCGCGAAGGCGAAGGCGATGACGAGGCGCAGCAGCCAGCCCCGGCCGGGCCCGGTCCGTGGTCGCGGTGTCATCACATGATGCCGAAGAGGATGCCCGCCGCGAGCACCACGAGCGAGGTGAGGACGGCCCACTTGACGGTGAAGCGGGTGTGGTCGCCGAACTCGACCTTCGCCATGCCGACGAGGACGTACACGGCGGGCACCAGGGGCGAGGACATGTGCAGGGCCTGACCGGCCAGCGAGGCGCGGGCGATCTCCAGCGGCGAGACGCCGTGGGCCGCGCCCGCCTCGGCGAGGACGGGGAGGACGCCGAAGTAGAAGCCGTCGTTGGACATGAAGTAGGTGAGCGGCAGGCTGAGCACGCCGGTGACGATGGCCATGTGCGGGCCCATCGCCTCGGGGACCGCGCCGACGACCCAGTCGGCCATGTGCTCGACCATGCCGGTGCCGGTGAGGACTCCGGTGAAGACGGCGGCGGCGAAGACCATGCCGGAGACGTTGAGGACGTTGTCGGCGTGGGCGGCGATCCGGGCCCGCTGGTCGGGCATGTGGGGGAAGTTGACGGTGAGCGCGAGGGCCGCGCCGAGCAGGAAGAGCACCGGGATCGGCATCAGTTCCATGATCATCGCCGTCAGGAGGGCGGCGGTGAGACCGGCGTTGAACCAGTAGAGCTTCGGGCGGAGCGTGGACCGGTTCGGGTCGAGGCCCTGGAACGCGTCGTCCCCGTCGCCGTCGCCGTCCCCGTCGCCGTCCGAGGCATCGGCGCCGGCCCCCGTCCCCGTACCGCCCGCCGAGGCGGATGCGGCGGTTCCCTTGCGGAGACGGTCCTCTCCGCCGATGCCGCCGGTGCCGCCGACTCCGGTGGTCACGGTCTCCGGCTCCGGCTCCGGCTCCCGGGCCAGCGCCTCGTCGAGGGTGAGCATGCCCAGACGCTTGCGCTCCCGGCGGCCCAGCACGTACGCCAGCACGAACACGGCGAGCAGCCCCATGGCCAGCGCCGGGATCATCGGCACGAAGATCTCGGAGGCGTCCAGCTTGAGGGCGGTGGCGGCGCGGGCGGTGGGGCCGCCCCAGGGCAGGGTGTTCATGACGCCGTTGGCGGTGGCCGCGACACCGGTCATGACGACCAGGCTCATCTTCAGGCGTTTGTAGAGCGGATACATCGCCGAGACGGTGATCATGAAGGTGGTGGAGCCGTCGCCGTCCAGCGAGACGATCGCGGCGAGCACCGCCGTACCGACGACGATGCGCATCGGGTCGGCCTTGCAGAACCGCAGGATGCCCCGGACGATCGGGTCGAACAGGCCGACGTCGATCATCACGCCGAAGTACACGATGGCGAACATCAGCATGGCGGCGGTGGGCGCGAGGTTGCCGACGCCTTCGATGACGTAGTCGCCGAGCTGCGCTCCCTGTCCTACGGCGACACAGAACAGTGCGGGGATCAGTACCAGCGCCGCGATCGGCGACATCTTCTTCGTCATGATCAGGACCAGGAAGGTCGCGATCATGGCGAAGC
The DNA here is from genome assembly GCF_010548505.1 of Streptomyces sp. SID14515. NCBI lineage: Bacteria > Bacillati > Actinomycetota > Actinomycetes > Kitasatosporales > Streptomycetaceae > Streptomyces > Streptomyces sp. SID14515. Next base: position 62,767 of record NZ_JAAGMH010000107.1, read on the forward strand.
CGAGGATTGTCAGCATGGGGGATACCTAACGTTCATCCTTGAACTCCCACCGGTCTCGGCGGTCGGTCCGGATGACGTTAGGGGCCTCCTCGAAGAGTTAACAAGACGTTGACGCGTGAGCAATACGAGCAAAACCCCAGGTCAACGCGGTAGTGCTAGTGAGCTGGGGTGACGGAGACCGGGATGGCGTTCAGGACCGCCGTGCCGGACAGCGGATCCAGGAGCGTGCCGTCGAGCAGCTGGTTCACGTTCGCCCCGGGGTCGGCGGCGGCGACCGACATACGGGTGCCGGGGCGGCTGTGGCCCCACCCGTGCGGCAGGCTCACCACCCCGCTGCGCACGGTGTCGGTGATCTCGGCCGGGGCCTCGATGCCGCCGCCCGACGACTCGATCCGGGCGGTGGCCCCGTCCACGAGCCCGAGGCGGGCCGCGTCGTCGGGGTGGATCTGGAGGGTGCAGACGTTGGACCCGCCGGTGAGCGAGCCGACGTTGTGCATCCAGCTGTTGTTGGAGCGCAGATGGCGGCGGCCGACGAGGACGAGCGGGGCCGGCCGGTCGCCCAGCGCCCGGCGCAGGCGCGGCAGATCGGCGGCGATCGGCTCCGGGAGCAGTTCGATCCGGCCGGAGCGGGTGCGCAGGACTTCGGGGACGCGGGGTTTCAGCGGGCCGAGGTCGATGCCGTGCGGGTGGGCCAGGAGCCGCTGAAGCGTCAGCCCGTACGGGCCGAGGCGCAGCATCAGGTCCAGTCGACGTTCGGGGCCGTTCTCGCCGGTGAGTTCGGCGGCCCGTTCCTTCGGGGCTCCGGCCCGGGTGAGGGCGGTGTCGACGGCCAGGTCGTCGACGGCGGAGGGCGGCGCGCCGTGCGTACCGCTCGCCGCGAGGATCAGCCGGGCGTGGATCTCGCTCTCGTCCATCCGCCCCTCCTCCAGGGGCACGGCGGCGCGGGTGTAGCGGACCTGGTTGTGCACGGCGAAGTTATTGAACGCGAAGTCGAAGTGGGCGCTCTGCGAGGGCGGCGGCGGGGGCAGGACGACGTCGGCGTGCCGGGAGGTCTCGTTGAGATACGGGTCGACGCTGACCATGAAGTCGAGCCCGTCGGCGAGGGCCGCGTCCAGCCGGTCGCCGTCGGGCGCGGAGAGTACGGGGTTGGCGGCGATGACCACCAGGGCGCGGATACGGCCCTCGCCCGGGGTGTCGATCTCCTCGGCGAGGGCGGCGATGGGCAGTTCGCCCTTGGCCTCGGGGTGCCCGGAGACCCGGCTCGCCCAGCGGCCGAGCGCGAAGCCCTTGCCGGGGGCGGCGTTACGCGCCCCCGGGGCGGTGGGTCGGGGCGCGCGGGCCGTGGCGGAGAGCGGGAAGAGCGCGCCGCCGGGCCGGTCGAGGTTGCCGGTGAGGATGTTCAGGACGTCCACCAGCCAGCTGGCGAGGGTGCCGTGCTCGACGGTGCAGCTGCCGATGCGCCCGTAGACGGCGGCGGTGGGGGCGGCGGCGAGTTCGCGGGCGATGGCGGTGATGGTGTCGGCGTCCACGTCGCAGGCGGCGGCGACCGCGTCCGGGGTGAAGTCCGCGAGGGCGGCGGCGAGTTCGTCGATGCCTTCCAGGTGCTCGGCGAGCGGCCCGGGGTCGGCGAGCTTCTCGTCGATCAGGGTGTGCGCGAGGGCGGCCAGCAGCAGGGCGTCCGCGCCGGGCCGGATCGCGACGTGCCGGTCGGCGAGGCGGGCGGTGCGGGTGCGGCGCGGGTCGATGACGGTGAGGGTGCCGCCGCGCCGGCGCAGGGCCTTGAGCCGGCCGGGGAAGTCGGGGGCGGTGCAGAGGCTGCCGTTGGACTCCAGCGGGTTGGCGCCGATCAGCAGGAGATGGTCGGTGCGGTCGAGATCCGGTACGGGGATGGCGTGCGCGTCGCCGAAGAGCAGGCCGCTGGAGACGTGCTTGGGCATCTGGTCCAGGGTGCTGGCGGTGAAGACGTTACGGGTGCGCAGGGCGGCGAGCAGCAGGGGCGGGTAGAGGGAGCCCGCCATCGTGTGCACGTTGGGGTTGCCGAGGACCACGCCGACGGCCTGGGGCCCGTACGCCTCCGTCAGGGCCGGTATCCGTGCGGCGATCAGGTCGAACGCCTCGTCCCAGCCGGCCTCGCGCAGCTCCCCGTCGTCGCCGCGCACAAGGGGGACGCGCAGCCGGTCGGGGTCGGCGTCGAGCCCGCCGAAGGAGGCACCCTTGGGGCAGATGAAGCCCTTGCTGAAGATGTCGTCGCGATCGCCGCGCGCACCGGTGACGGTGGTCCCCTCGATGGTGAGGGTGAGGCCGCAGGTGGCCTCGCAGAGGGGGCAGATACGCGGTGCGGTGCGGGAGTCGTGGGACATGGGCCCTCCCCGGGGCGGCAGCGGCGACGGCACACGGACATGGGCCGGGCGGGCATGGAAGCCCCGGCCCGGCCGAGCATACCGACCGGTACGCACGGTGGGGAGGCGTCGTGCGGAGGAGAGCAAAGAAGGGCTGAAGAGAGCGAAGGAGAAGGGGAGAGGAGGGCAGGGCAGGGCAGGGCAGGGACCGGCGCTCAGTCGAGCGTGTGGGCGAGGTAGGACCTGACCAGGGTCCGGGTCTCGGCGACGATGGCCGCGTCGCCCGACGGTTCCGTACGGAAGGCGAGTTGCAGCAGCGCGTCGGCGGCCTCCACGCTCACCAGGATCGCCCGGGACAGCCCCTCGTCGGCCCGGCGGCCGAGGTGTCCGGCGAGCAGTACCGCGAGCCGGTCCGCTAGACGCCGGTTGGCGTCGTCCGCAGCGCCCTCGGCGGGAAACGGCGGCCCGAAGTCGACGAGCGCGAACCCGGGGACGCTCCGCTTCATCGCCAGGTACTCGTCGAGCACCGCGTCGATGGCGGCGCGCCAGTCGGCGGCGGGAAGATCCGCGAGCCGGGCGGTGATGCGGTCCGCGTAGGTGTCCAGGTTGCGCAGCGCGAGGGCGTCGACGAGCGCGCGCTTGTTGGAGAAGAACCGGTAGACGGAGCCGATGGGCACCTCGGCGCGCTCGGCGACGGCCCGGGTGGTGAGCTGCTCGTAGCCGGTCTCGTCGAGGAGGCCGGCGCACGAGTCGAGTATCCGGGCCAGGCGGTCGGCGCTGCGCTGCTGCACGGGGGCGCGGCGGAGGTTCGGGGTGACATGGGGCTGGGGCACGGGCCCCATGATGCCGTGCCCCCTCTCGATGATGCCGCGCCCCCTCTCGCCCGGCGAAAAGCAGAGGCTCCCCGCGGACGGCGCTCCCCGGGCCGCGCATCACGCCGCACACGCCACGAATGGCGCGATGTATGCCGTTGACGTGCCCCGCTCCTATTCCTACGGTGGTGCATAGGATTCGTCGTCCGGCGGATCCGAGGGCTTTCTTGGGCACCGGGAGTGCGGGATGAGCGCGATCGACCAGGCGAGGAAGACGGCCGAGGGGCTGACGTATTCCTCCGGCTTCGGCAACGAGCACAGCTCGGAGGCGGTGCCCGGGGCGCTGCCGCACGGCCGCAACTCCCCCCAGCGCGCACCGCTCGGGCTGTACGCGGAGCAGCTGAGCGGCTCCGCCTTCACCGAGCCGCGCGCGGACAACCGCCGCTCCTGGCTCTACCGGATCCGCCCCTCGGCCGCCCACCCGGCGTTCACCCGGACCGACAACGGGGGCCTGCGCTCGGCGCCCTTCACCGAGACCGTGCCGGACCCGAACCGGCTGCGCTGGAACCCGCTGCCCGACCCCGCGCCCGGCACGGACTTCCTGAGCGGCCTGTGGACGCTCGGCGGCAACGGCGACACCACCCAGCGCGCCGGGATGGCGATCCACCTCTACAGCGCCAACGCCTCGATGACGGACCGCGTGTTCAGCGACTCCGACGGCGAGCTGCTGATCGTCCCCGAGCGCGGCGGACTGCTGCTGCGCACCGAACTGGGCCTGCTGCGCGCCGAACCCGGCCATGTCGCGCTGATCCCGCGCGGCGTCCGCTTCCGGGTGGAGCTGCTGGAGGAGACCGCGCGCGGTTACGTCTGCGAGAACTACGGCCGCCCGTTCGCGCTGCCCGACCTCGGCCCGATCGGCGCCAACGGCCTGGCGAACGCCCGGGACTTCCTCGCCCCCGTCGCCGCGTACGAGGACCACGAGGGCCCGGTGGAGGTGGTCAACAAGTTCTGCGGGAACCTCTGGTCGGCGACGTACGACCACTCGCCGCTCGATGTGGTGGCCTGGCACGGCAACCACACCCCGTACGTCTACGACCTGCGCCGGTTCAATGTGATCGGCACGATCAGCTACGACCACCCCGACCCGTCGATCTTCACGGTGCTGACCTCGCCGTCCGACACCCCGGGGCTGGCCGGGGTGGACTTCGTCGTCTTCGCACCGCGCTGGCTGGTCGGCGAGGACACCTTCCGCCCGCCGTACTTCCACCGCAATGTGATGAGCGAGTACATGGGGCTGATCGACGGGGCGTACGACGCGAAGGCGGACGGTTTCGTGCCCGGCGGCGGCTCGCTGCACAACATGATGTCGGCGCACGGACCGGACCGGGAGACCTTCGACCGGGCGAGCGCGGCGGAGCTGAAGCCGCAGAAGATCGACGACGGTCTGGCCTTCATGTTCGAGACCCGCTGGCCGGTCACGGCGACCGCGCAGGCGGCCGGCGCCGGCCATCTGCAGCGCGGCTACGACGACGTATGGCAGGGTCTGAGCCGCAACTTCCGGCCATAGACGGCGGAAGGCCGGAGGGTACGGGACGGGGACGACGTGACAGAGAGCCACGGACAGGCCGGGGCGGACCACGGTGGGGAGCCGCCGTTCCGGCCGCCCGCCTTCGCCCCCGACTCGCTCGTCCTGAACCGGAAGCTTCCGCTCTGGTACCAGGTCTCCCAGTCCCTGCGGGCCTCCATACTGGGCCGCCCGCAGGACGCCTCCGCCCGGCTGCCCACCGAGGAGCAGCTCGCCGCGCACTACGGCGTCAGCGTGCTCACGATGCGCCAGGCGCTCAAGGAGCTGGAGACGGAGGGGCTGATCAGCCGGCACCGGCGGCGCGGCACGTTCATCGAGCCGCGCGCCCGGCGGGTCTCCCCGGTGCGACTGCTGGGCTCGGTCGACGCGATCGTGGCCCAGCAGTCCGGGGAGGCGACGACCGTTCTGGGCCACGGGCCGACGGCGGTGCCCGGTGATCTCGCCGAGTTCTTCCCGGGCTGCTCCGAGGTGACCTGCTACCGACGGCTGCGCCGCGACGGGGAGAGCGACGAGCCCACCAACTGGGCGGAGAACGCGGTACGCCCCGACATCGCCGCCCGGATCGACGTGGCCGACCTCGAACGCTGGCCGATGACCAAGGTCCTGCGCGATGTCGTCGGGGTGAGGATCTCCCGGATCACCGACACGGTGGAGGCCCGGCTCGCCGACCCCGTCACCGCCGAGCTGCTCCAGGTCCCGCTGCTCAGCCCGATCCTGCACTACACGGGCGTGACGTACGACGAGGAGGGGCAGGTGGTGGACGTGGCCCGGATCCGCTACCGGGGCGACCGGTTCTCCTTCTCCGTGACGGTGGAGGCCCACTGACCCCGCCCCACGGGGCCGCCGCCCGCCGTTACGATGCGAAAGGGTCACGGCGGACAGGGGACATGGGACAGGGGGACGGCTCGGTGGCAGCGCGCGGAACGGCGGCGGCGACGGCCGGAGACGGCGGGACCACGGAGCCCACGCCTCCGGAGACACCGGACGCACCGGACGCACCGGACGCACCGGGGACACTGGGGACACCCGGCGTCCCGGACGCGCCCGGGACGCCGGACACGGCGAGCACACCGGGTACGCCGCGCGCACCGGGCACGCCCTCGGCGCTGGACGGGCTCGTGCCGCTGGACGAGCTGATGCCGTGGTCCGTACGGCCGCTCCGGACCGGCCGCGCCTGGGTGAGCGGCCCCGACCCCGTGGCGCTCCGGGCCCGCTGGGAACGGCTGGCCGCAGCCGACGCCGCCGAGCAGGAGCGGCTGTTCGCGCCCACCCGTTCCCGTACGCCGCACACCTCGGTCGCCGCCCTGCCCGGCCGGTCCGCCGGAACGGGCCGCTTCGCCCGGACCCCGGGCCCCTGCCCCGACCCCGTACGGATCCTGCACGGCCCCTACGACGAACAGTGGCTGCTGCCCGACCACCGGCTGATCGACGCGGCCCGTCCGGAGCTGTGGCGGGTCGCCGACGGGCAGCAGCTCTTCGCGGTCGAACACAGTTCCGCCCCCGAGGATTCCGGGCCCGCCCTGTCCGTGACCGCGCTGCTGCCCGACGGGCACTCCCCCGCCGGGCGGCCCGGCCGGATCAGGCCGCTCTACCGCAGGCCAGGCGGCGCGGAGCCCAACCTCGCGCCGGGGCTCCCGGAGCTGCTGCGCGAGCGGCTCGGCGGCGGGGCGGAACCGGACGCGTTCACCCCGGAAGCGGTGCTGGCCTGGATCGTGGCCGCCGCCCGGCCCTCCGCCACCGGTCTCCATGTCCCGTTGCCGGCCGACGCGGAGGTGTGGTCGTCGGGGGTGGCGCTCGGCCGGGAGCTGCTGCGCCTCCAGTCGCGCGGGGCCCGGGGCGGGGAGCGGCCCCGGCTGCCGGGCGGGCGCAGGCCCTATGTGCGGGCGGCGCTGCCGGCCCGTCCCGCGGAGCTGTCGTACGACGCCGGGGACGAGGCGCTGGTGGTCGGCGACGGCCGGATCTCGCCGGTGCCTTCGGAGGCCTGGGACTTCACGGTGGGCGGGGTGCGGGTGCTGGAGCTCTGGTTCGATCGCCGGGCCGCCGCGGCGGCGGGCCGGGGGCCGGATGGGGCGGCCCCGGACGGTCTCGACGCGGTCGGTGCGCGCGGCTGGCCCCGGGAGTGGACCTCGGAGCTGCTCGAACTCATCACCGTACTCGCCCTGCTGGACGGCACGGCGGGGCCCCGCAAGGAGCTGCGGGCCAGACTGGAGGCGGGGCCGCTGATCGGTCCCGCCGAGCTGCGGGCGGCCGGGGTGCTGCCGGTCCCGCCCTCGGCACGGCGTCCCGCCTCGGTCCTCGGGCACCAGGAGGAGGGCCCGGAGGGGCAGTTCGCGCTGCTGTAGCGGCGGTCCGGACCACAGGGAGTGGCGAAAGCGCCGGTCAGCGGGTATGCACGGGGTCATGAACTCCTTGCCACTCCCCCTCGACGGCATCACGGTGGTGGCCGTCGAGCAGGCGGTCGCCGCGCCCTTCGCCACCCGTCAGCTCGCCGACCTCGGAGCCAGGGTCATCAAGGTGGAGCGCCCGGACGGCGGCGACTTCGCGCGCGGTTACGACACGGCGGCGCGCGGCCTCGCCTCGCACTTCGTCTGGTGCAACCGGGGCAAGGAGTCCCTCGCCGTCGATCTGAAGGACCCGCGCGGTCTGGCGGTGGTCCGTGAACTCGTCGCCGGAGCCGATGTGTTCGTGCAGAACCTGGCCCAGGGGGCGGCGGCCAGGCTCGGGCTCGACGCCGCCTCGCTCTGTGCGGCGCACCCGCGGCTGGTGGCGGTCGACATCTCCGGTTACGGGGCGGAGGGACCGTACGCGCACAAGCGGGCCTACGACATGCTCGTGCAGTGCGAGGCGGGGCTGGTCTCGGTGACCGGGACGGCGGAGCGGCCGGTGAAGGCGGGCATTCCGGCGGCGGACATCGCGGCGGCGATGTACGCGTTCTCCGGAGTGCTCGCGGCGCTGCTGCGACGGGCGACCACCGGGCGGGGCGGCCCGGTGGAGGTCTCCATGCTGGACGCGCTGGCCGAGTGGATGGGCCACCCGTTGCACCAGGGGATGCACGGTTCCACTCCCCCGGCGCGTACCGGTCTCGCGCACTCGGTGATCGCCCCGTACGACGCCTACCCCACGGCCGACGGCGAGCAGGTGCTGCTCTCCGTGCAGAACGACCGGGAGTGGCGGCGGCTTGCGGAACAGGTGCTCGGGCGGCCCGAGTTGGCCGATGATCCGGACTTCGCGACGAACGCGGCACGCACCGCGAACCGGGCGCGGACCGATGCGGCGGTGGGCCGGGCGCTGGCGGGTCTGACGGGGCGGGAGGCGCTGGCCGGTCTTGAGGCGGCGGGCATCGCCTGTGCGCGGCTGAACACGGTGGCCGATGTGGCGACGCATCCGCAGCTCGCGGCGCGGGACCGGTGGCGGGAAGTGGAGTCACCGGTCGGGCCGTTGCGGGCGCTGCTGCCGCCGATCACGCTGCCGGGGAGCGCGGAAGCGCGGATGGGCGCCGTGCCGGCGCTGGGTGAGCACACCGATGCGCTGCTGCGAGCCCTGGGGATGACGGACGAGCAGGCATCGGTGCTGCGCCGGGACGGAGTGATCGCCTGAGCCGCCCCGAGCGGCGGGCCGGTCCAGACGGGCGATGCCGTGCCGTGGGTCAGCGGCGGCTGCCGAAGAGCGAGCGCCGCAGTCGCCGCAGCGGCGCGAAGAGCGACACGCGTGCGCTCCTGCTCCGGCGGGTGTGCGCGGCATCACGCGAGGTCAGCTCACGCATCAGCAGCGTCGCTTCCGCCGACTCGCGCTGCGGGACGACAGGGCCGCCGAGCACCGCGAGATGGCGGTCGAGGCGCGTACTGGTCGCACCGCTCCCGCATGTGATGGCAGGCACACGCGGCCTGCTTCGCACCGTTATCTGTTCCATGTCACTCCCCACCCGTACGAGGGCACCCGGTCCGGGCAGGTTAACCCTATCGTCCCTCGGTGACACCCGTGTATCCCGGCCACAGGATTGCGCACACACATACGGAGGTTGACGCCCCGTTACCGAATTCGCGCGACTCCAGGGCGACTTCGGACAGTTCGGGTGGTTCGCACGGTTCGGAGGGTTTGCCCGACCGCCCTCCGGCACGGACCGTGCGAGGGGGCGGCGGGCGGGGGATTTTCGGAGCGCCGAGTCTCAGAGAGCGGAGTTGAGCACGGGGAGATAGCCGCCCGACTGCCCTGCGGCGGTCGGGTGGTAGGACTCGCCGATGTTGAGCCAGTTCACGCTGTGCAGCCAGGAGTTGCTGGAGCAGATCTCGTGTCCGGTGAAGGTCGTCCTGACGTCGCCGAAGGTGAAACCGTGGTCCGCCGCCCGCTTCGCGGTGGCCGTGTTGAGGTGGTCGGACGCCCCGTTGATGGCGGCGCGCTCCTTCTCGCTCAGTCCGGCGATGCAGCCGCCGCCGAGTTGGTAGAAGCGGGGGTAGCCGAGGACGACGACCTGCGCGGAGGGGGCCTTGGAGCGGATGGCCGTGTACACGGAGTCGAGCCTGCCGGGCAGGGTGGAGTCGACGTAGGCCCGGGCGGTGGCGATCCGGCTGAGGCAGGTGGCCTCGGACTGGAGCACACAGGTCGTCATGACGTCGGCGAAGCCGGCGTCGTTGCCGCCGATGGAGATCGAGACGAGGTCGGTCGAGGCGTTCAGCCTGCCGAGCTGACCGCCCGTGACGTCTCCGGTCCTGGCTCCGGAGCAGGCGGCGAAGTCGAAGGTGGTGGGGGAGTTGGCGGCCGCCCAGAGGGCGGGGTAGGCGCGGCTGCTGCGCTTGCAGCTGGAGCCGTCGTAGCTGCCGGCTCCGACGCCGGAGGAGTACGAGTCGCCGAGGGCGACGTAGTCGACGGCCGCGGCGGACGAGTCGGCGTTCGCGATCCCCGCACCGGTGAGGGCGAGGGCGGCGCCGAGCAGGAGAGAGGACGAGAACGCCACGAGTCTGGACATTTTCATGGGACCTCCTTGAGCAGGGGGTATCTGCCTACTCCGTAGTAGCAGCCCCCTCGGCACACCGGAAGTGTCCATGCCAAAAATGGGAGCGGTGTGCTTCCGTCCGCCCCCGGAAGTTCAACGGACGCTCCTCGAAACCTCCTTGTCGCCCCGTCGGCTCCCCGGCCTCGCCCGTACCGCACGAGCCTGCGAAACCCGGGTGCACGGGGTGACGCCGTGCCGGATCATGGGCGCCATGCCTGACTCCCCCGAATCCGCTCTGCCGATCCGGCTCACCGTCGACGACAGCGATTCACCGTCCGACGTCGTCGACGCGCTCTTCCTCGGCCGTTTCGCGACGGGCGAGCAGCCGTACTCGCACAGTTCGTCCCTCGACCGGGTCAAGGCCGGTGCGACGCTGCTGCCGCCGGACGCCACGGTGCTGCGGGCCGCCCGGGACGACGACCGCAGCGCGACGCTCGCGGAGGGCGAGGGCTGGACGCTGCTGGCCTCCCGGTGGAACCGGGGCGCGGACGTCACCGTCACCGCGACCAGCGCGGAGCTGGCGGAGCAGGTCCTCGGCCGGGCCACGGACGGGGCGCAGGACGAGCCGGAGCCCCAGCCCGACAACGTGACCATGGGCTTCTGGTACGTCTCGCCGCGCCGCGGCCCGTACCGCACCACCCGCCGGATCACCGCCGGCAGCTGGGACGAGGTCCGGCCCAACTACACCGCGCCGGTGGCCGATGCCATGGGCCGGCTGATGAAGGTGACGCCGGACGACATCGCGGGCCGGCTGCTCCTGCTGCACGGCCCGCCCGGCACCGGCAAGACGTCCGCGCTGCGCACCCTGGCCCGTTCCTGGCGCGACTGGTGCCAGGTCGACTGTGTGCTGGACCCCGAGCGGCTCTTCAACGACGTCGGCTATCTGATGGACATCGCGATCGGTGAGGACGACGGCACGGCGAAGGGGCGGTGGCGGCTGCTGCTCCTGGAGGACTGCGACGAGCTGATCCGCGGCGAGGCCAAGCACACGGCGGGCCAGGCGCTGTCCAGGCTGCTGAACCTGACCGACGGTCTGCTGGGCCAGGGCCGCAACGTCCTGGTGGGCGTCACCACCAACGAGGACCTGGAGCGGCTGCACCCGGCGGTCGTACGGCCCGGCCGCTGCCTGGCCAGGATCGAGGTCGGCCCGTTGACCCGTCAGGAGTCGGTGGCCTGGCTGGGCACGGACGAAGGGGTCGGCCGGGAGGGCAACTCCCTGGCCGAGCTGTACGCGCTGCGCCGGGGCATCGGCCCCGCGTCGGTGCCGAAGCAGGACGCGGGGGCCGACGCGGGGCTGTACCTCTGACCCCAGGCGTTACGGGCGAGGGGTCAGTCCCCGTACGCGGCGCGCACCGCGTCCTTGGCCAGCGACAGAGCCTGCTGCCGGGTGAGACCGAGCCGTTCGGCGGTCTCCGCGTACAGCTGTGCGGCGGTCGCGGCCCGCTGTTCGGCCGCTCCCCCGGCGGCCGCGACGAAGGTTCCGTTGCGCCCCCGGGTCTCGATCACCCCGTCCGCCTCCAGGGCCCGGTAAGCCTTGGCCACGGTGTTGGCGGCGAGGCCCAGCTCCTCGGCGAAGCCGCGTACGGTCGGGAGCCGGTGGCCGACGGGCAGCGCGCCGGAACGGGCCAGTTCGGAGAGCTGGGTTCGCAGCTGCTCGTACGGGGCGATGCCGGAGTCCGGGTCGAGGACGATCTTGTCAGTCACGGGTCGATTCTCCCCCACCGGCGGAAAAAGGGGAGGCGTTCGGGGCGCGGCTGCGCATACGGTCCACCGCATGACTGTGATCGTGCGCGATTTCCGGCCGTCCGACGCGGAGGCCTGGACCCATGCCCGCCGGGCCTCGGTCCCCTGGATGGTGGCCACCCCCGAACAGGTCGTCCACGACCTCGCCCACGCCCACCCCGACCGGCACTACCGGCTGCTGGTCGCCGAGGAGGACGGCGAGATCATCGCCACGGCACAGGCGGGCATCGCCCACGAGAGTGCTGAACCGGGGCAGGGCTACTTCACCCCGCACACGGTCCCCGGCCGCACCAACCGCGGGGCGGGCTCGCTGCTGCTGCGCACGGCGGAGGAGCACCTGGCCGACGTCGGGGCCACGGTCCTGTACGCGTGGGTCCTGGACAATCCGGAGAGCCTGGAGTTCGCCCGTGGACGGGGCTACCGGCCCAGCCGCTCCGCGCACTTCCAGCGTCTCGACCTCGCGGGCGGATCCCTGCCGCCGCGTCAGGAGCTTCCGGCAGGCGTCGAGCTGCGGCCCGGGTCCGACTTCGCGGACGATCCCCGGCCGCTGTTCGAGGCGGACGCCGAGGTGACGGCCGACGAGCCGAGCGACATCGCCTCCGAGCTGGACGACTACGAGGACTGGCTGGCGAACACCTGGCGGCACCCGGCGTTCGACCAGGGACTCACCTCGGTGGCGCTGGTGGACGGGAAGGTGGCGGCGTTCAGCGCGGCCACCACCGACGGCGAGCGTACGTATCTGAGCGCCATGACCGGGACCCTGCGGGACTTCCGGGGGCGGGGCCTGGCCAAGCTGGCGAAGAACGACTCGCTGCACCGGGCGCGGGCGGCCGGCTACACGGACGCCTACACCTCCAACGACACCGGCAACGGCCCGATGCTGGCCGTCAACGCATGGTTCGGCTACGAGATCTGCGCGACGGAGGTCCGCCATGTCCGCACCCTCCCCTGAGCCCGGAGCCCCCGAGCCCCGCGCGGACCGTACGAAGGGCCTGGTCGTCGCCCTGTCCAAGGCGGGCCGCACCAAGATCAGGTATCCGGCGGAGCTGGTCCGCGACGACGGCGTCCGCGTCACCGTCCGCGCGCCGTGGGCCGCGCCCGGGGCGCGGGACTTCGGCTTCGTCCGGTTCGAGCCGGGCGACGTGTTCACCGAGCACTACTGGCGGGACCGGTGGTTCGCGGTGAAGGAGGTCCGCACCGGCGACGGCGTGCTCAAGGGCTGGTACTGCGACATCACCCGCCCCTCCGTGCTCGCGGACGGAGTGCTGGCGGTCGAGGACCTCGACCTGGACCTGTGGGTGTCGGCGGACGGCTCGTCGGTGCTGCGGCTGGACGAGGACGAGTTCGAGGAGAGCGGTCTGGCCGAGCGCGATCCGGCGGCGGCCGGGGCGGCGGCCTCGGCCCTGGACGAACTGGAGGCCCTGGCCCGGGCCGAGGGACTGGCGGCTCTTCTCGCCTGACCGGCGCGGCGGCACGCGCCGGCCGGTCCGCTTCGTAGTGGTCCTCGCCGTGGCGATGGCGCCGGAGAACGCGCCGGCGAGCGGTGGTTGCGTGTGATGCCGGTCCGGCGACGCCCGAGCGCCCGGGGAGCGGCTCTCAGCCCTGCGGCCGCGCGCCGGGCCCGTCACGGCGGGCCAGCCGGGAGAGAAGCTTGGCGTACACCATGGTGGCCGCCGCGATGACGGTGGTGATGACCGCCAGCGCGAGGATGCCCAGCAGCGCGGGCCACTGCCGCAGCTCGCTGCGGCAGAGGTTGTCTTCGGACAACGGGCCGACCAACGGGCCCCGGCACTTCGCTCCGGACCCGAAATCGGGGCCGTAGTCGGCGAGCATCAGGAACGCGAACCATCCCCAGACCACCAGGGCCAGGAACATCCACGCGATCGACCAGGAGTCCATCCGACGGGCGTCCCGCCGGCCCTGCTCCGGTGCGGCGTCCGTTGCGGGCTCTGTTGCGGCGGGCGTCGGCGGCCCGGTCTCCTCGGCTGTCATCTCTCCCCCGTGACCTCGGTGAACGTACGCCAGTCCATCACGCACGGCACACCGGATGCACAGCGGCCCCGTGCGAACGGCCGGGCGGATCAGGGCCGGGGCACGGAGCCGGCGACCAGCTCCACCTCGTACCCCGCCGGGTCCTCCAGATAGGCGGCGTGGTGGCCGTCGCCGCCCGCGTACGGATGGCGGTCGGGGAACAGCAGCCGCCAGCCGTACGCCGGGGCCTCGGCCGTCAGCGCGTCGAGGGTGGCCCGGTCCGCGATGTGGAACGCCAGGTGGTTGAGCCCGGGGCGGCGGCGGTCGTGGCCGCCCGCGACCAGGTCCGGCGACTGTTCGAGCACGACATACGCATCGCCGCGCCGCCAGCTGCGGCCGTGGGCCCAGTGCTGGTACGGGACATGGCCGAGCCGGCCCAGCAGCCAGCCCCAACTGCGCTCCGCCGCCGCGAGGTCCGCGACCCACAGCTCGATGTGGTGGACCCGGCCGGTGGTCTCCTCGGCGGCGGGCAGCGGGACGGCCCGTCCGACGCCGCCCGGGACATACGCGATCGGCTCGCCGTCCCGATGCCAGTGGATCACGAAGTGCTCGCCCGAGCGGTAACCGTCCAGGCCAGCGCGGCAGTACGCGACCATGTCGTCCGGCAGCGCGGTCAGCGGGAACCAGTCCAGCTCGGAGCACTTCTCCGGCTCCGCGTTGCGCGGCGGGCGCTCCGGGTCGTACTCCGCGACGAAGAACCAGCCCATGCGCGCCCCGCCGCCGGGGCCCCGGTGCTGCATCACGAGGGCCACCCGCAGCTCGTCGGGGTCCAGATCGAGGCCGACCTCCTCGGCGGCCTCCCTGATCATCGCCTCGCGGACGTCTTCGCCGTCCTCCGCGTGGCCGGAGGGCATGTGGAGCAGCCCGTCCGCATACCCGGTGTTGGAGCGGCGGGCCAGCAGGACGTCCGGACCGCGCCGCAGGATCAGGTGGACGTCGACGACCTCGGTGTGCCGGTACGCCGGCATCGCGCGGGCGACCAGCGCATAGCGTTCGTCGTCGACCTTCTTGCCCCACAGCCGGCTGTCGGGGGCCAGGTCCTCGTGGTGGATGCGCTCGGTGTGGGTCGAGAGCAGGGCGGTGAGCGCGGTGGCGGAGAGACCGGCGCCGCCCCACACGCCTTCGATCAGCACGAGCCGCCCGCCCGGCTTCAGCAGGCCGAACCAGTGCTCCAGGGCCGCGGCCGGATCGGGCAGCAGCCAGACGACGTGCCGGGCCACGATGACGTCGAACGCCCGCTCGCCGACCGGGGGCCGGGCGGCGTCCCCGACGAGGACCTCCGCGCCGGTCCCGGCGAGCTTGGCCCGGGCCCGCTCGGCCATGCGGGGCGAGCGGTCGACCGCGGTGACGCGGTGGCCCTGGCCCGCGGCGAGCAGGGAGAGGCTGCCGGTGCCGCACCCCAGGTCGAGCACATCGCCGCGGGTGGCGGGCAGCCAGCTCTCCAGCCGCCCGGCCCAGGCGTCGCGCACCGCGGGGTCGAGGAGCCCGTGGTCGGGCTCCTCGTCGAAGGATCCGGCCGCCGCGTCCCAGTCGATCGTGGTCATGGCTTCGATGCTCTCAGCCGCCACTGACAGTGCGGGACTCCTCTGCCGTTTTCCGGCCACCGCGCAGCCGCGGGACCAGCCGCCCGATCAGCGGCCAGGCCACGATCAGCACCACGATCGCGTAGACCGTGATCGAGAACGGGGTGTTGACGAGGCCGGTCACGCTGCCGTCGCTGATCTGGAGCGCGCGGCGCAGCTGCTGTTCGGCGGCCGGGCCGAGGATGACGCCGATGACGGCGGGCAGCACAGGCAGCCCGTAACGCCGCATGCCGAACCCGATCAGTCCGATGACCAGGAGGATCACCAGGTCGAGGGACTCGCCGCCGACCGCGTACGCGCCGACGGCGGCGAAGAAGAGGATGCCCGCGTACAGATAGGGGCGCGGGATCCGCAGGAGCTTCGCCCAGACGGGGGCGAGCGGCAGGTTGAGGGCGAGCAGCAGCACCATGCCGACGAAGAGCGAGGCGATGAGGCCCCAGACCAGCTCGGGTTCGCGTTCGAACAGCAGGGGCCCTGGCTGGATTCCGTACTGCTGGAAGGCGGCCAGCATCACGGCGGCGACGGCGGTGGTGGGCAGCCCGAGGGTGAGCATCGAGACGAGCGTCCCGGCGGCGGAGGCGGAGGCGGCGGCCTCGGGTCCGGCGACGCCTTCGATGGCCCCCTTGCCGAACTGGTCGCGGTGCTTGGAGAGCCGCTTCTCGGTGACGTAACTGAGGAAGGTGGGGATCTCCGCGCCGCCCGCCGGGATCGCCCCGAAGGGGAAGCCGATGACGGGGCCGCGCAGCCAGGGCTTCCAGGTGCGCTTCAGGTCGGCGCGGCCGAGCCAGGGCCGGCCGACCGGGATGGGCTTGCCGGTGGAGCGGCGCAGATGGGCGGCGACCCAGAGGGCCTCGCCGATCGCGAAGAGCCCGACCGCGACGATCACCACGTCGACGCCGTCGGCCAGTTGGAGCGAGCCGAAGGTCAGGCGCTGCTGGCCGGTCATCTGGTCGAGGCCGACCAGTCCGATGGTGAGGCCGATGAGGAGCGAGGCGATGCCGCGGATGCGGGAGGCGCCGAGGACGGAGGTGACGGCGATGAAGGCCAGCACCATGATGGCGAAGTAGTCGGGGGCGCCGATGCCGATGGCGAGCGACGCGACGGTCGGGGCAAGGACGACCAGCAGGATGGTGCCGATCATGCCGCCGGCGAAGTGGCCGATCGCGGCGGCGGCGAGCGCTTGGGCGCCGCGTCCGCCCTTCGCCATCGGGTTGCCCTCGATCGCGGCGACCACGGCGGCGCTCTCACCGGGGGTGTTGAGGAGGATCGAGGTGGTGGAGCCGCCGAACATCGCGCCGTAGTAGATGCCCGCGAACATGATGAACGCGCCGGTCGGGTCGAGTCCGTACGTCACCGGGAGCAGCAGCGCCACGGCCATCGCGGGTCCGATGCCGGGCAGCACGCCGATGGCCGTGCCGAGCAGGACGCCGATCGCGGCCCACAGCAGGTTCATCGGGGTGAGCGCGGTACCGAAGCCGTCGATGAGGGAGTTGAGGGAATCCATCGGTCAGAGCACCCCCATCAGCGGGCCGCCCGGAAGGGGGACACCGAGCAGGTTGTCGAAGACGAAGTAGGTGAAGAGGGAGAGCCCGGCCGCGATGAGCGGGTCACGGTCGTGGTGCCGGCTGCCGAGGGCGTAGGCGGAGCCCCAGAAGAGCAGCGCCCCGGCGATCGGGAAGCCGAGCGGGCCGATGAGGACGGCGGTGGCGAGGAAGACGCCGGCGAGCAGGAGGACGGTGCGCCAGTCGGCCGGTTCGTCGAGGTCGACGTCCTCGCCGCCCTCGGCCTCGCCGCGTCCGCCGCGCAGCACGTCGACGGCGAGCAGGGCCCCGACCAGCAGGAGCCCGGCGCCGACGACGAAGGGGACGGTGCGGGGGCCGATGGGACCGCGCTGGGCGATATCGACGTTCATGGTGAGGGCGTCGGTGAGCACGAGCGCTCCGAGCGCGAACAGCAGCACGCAGACGCCGAGTTCGGAATGCTCGCGCAGCCAGGCGCGGGCACCGCCGCCGCCGCTCGCTGCTGCGGGCTCGGCCGGTCCGGCGGACCCGGCGGGTTCGGTCGATTCGTTGGTCACAGTCCCAGCTCCTTGAGGACGGTGGCGACGCGCCGGTCCTGCTCGTCGAGGAAGTCGCCGAAGGGGTCACCGGCAAGGAAGGCGTCGTCCCAGCCGTTCTTCTTCATCGACTCCTTC
The DNA here is from genome assembly GCF_010548505.1 of Streptomyces sp. SID14515. NCBI lineage: Bacteria > Bacillati > Actinomycetota > Actinomycetes > Kitasatosporales > Streptomycetaceae > Streptomyces > Streptomyces sp. SID14515. Next base: position 80,044 of record NZ_JAAGMH010000107.1, read on the forward strand.
CACTCCTTCGAGGCGTGGAGCTTGCGGACAAGACCGGTGAGCTTGTCGCGTTCGGCGTCCGAGAGACCGGGCGGGGCGACGATGCCGCGCCAGTTGGTGAACTCTGTGTCGAGTCCGGCTTCGCGCAGGGTGGGGGCGTCGAGGCCCGGCACCCGCTTCGGGCCGGTCACGGCGAGCAGCCGCAGCTCGCCCGCCTCGATCTGGTCGCGGTACTCGCCGAGGCCGGAGACCCCGAAGCCGACCTTGTTGCCGAGGATGGAGGCGAGGAGTTCGCCGCCGCCGTCGAACGGCACGTAGTTGACCGTCCTCGGGGCGATGCCGGCGGCCTGCGCCATGAGCATCGGGGCGAGGTGGTCCGGGCCGCCGGGCGAGGATCCGCCGCCGACCGGGACGCGGGCCGGGTCCTTCTTCCAGGCGGCGAGCAGGTCGGCGATGGTGCGGTACGGAGAGTTCTTGGCAACCACCACGATGTCGGGCTCCTCGGTGAGCCGGGCTATCGGGGTGGTGTCGGCGAGGGTGCTCGGGGACTTGTTGGTGTGGACGGCCCCGACGACGCCGAGGCCCATGGAGAGCGCGAGCTTGCCGTTGCCGTGTTCGCCGACGAGCCGGGTCAGGCCGACCGTGCCGCCGGCGCCCGGCAGGTTGAACACCTCGATGTTGTGGGTGAGTCCGGCGTCCTCGGCGTTCTTGGCCATGGTGCGCGCGGTGATGTCGTAGCCGCCGCCGGGGGTGTTGGGGACCATGAAGCGGAGCCCGGGAATCTGGGTACCGGTGTCCGAACCGTCACCGGTGGAGAGCAGGGGCGGCCCCACCACCACCAGCAACGCGGCCCCGAACAGGGCGAGGAGAGTGCGCAGTCGCACAGGTTCCGCCTTTCGCTGTGAAGTGGCCCACATGTTGCCTGCGCGTTAAGAAGCTGTCTCTCTTCCGGTATCAACGGACGTTGTGGTCATTGAGGTCGCGGCCTAGCGTGGCGGCGTGACAACTGTGCTGGTGGTGGACGACGACTTCATGGTCGCGAAACTGCACAGCCGCTATGTGTCCGCAATGGACGGATTCACGGTCGCCGGGGTGGCGCACAACGGCGCGGACGCCCTGCGCGCGGCCGAGCGGCTGCGCCCCGATCTGGTGCTGCTCGACATCTACCTGCCGGACATGGACGGGATCGACGTCCTACGGGCCCTGCGCACGGCGGAGGAGCGGGACGCCTCACGCCCCAGCACGGACGCCCTGTTCATCACGGCGGCGAGGGACGCCGGGGTCATCCGGGCCGCGCTGCGAGCTGGCGCCCTGCACTACCTGATCAAACCGTTCAGCCGGTCCGCCCTCCAGGAGCAGATGCGCCACGTCGCCTCGCTGCGCACCCGCCTGGACGAGCTGGGAGAGGCCCGCCAGGAGGACGTCGACCAGATCTTCGGCACCCGCCCGCCCGGCTCGCGCGAGCTGCCGAAGGGCCTGGCCGCCCCCACGGCCGAGCTGGTGGAACGCACCCTGCGCGACCACCCGGAGGGCCTGTCGGCCTCGGAGTGCGCCGAGGCGGGCGCCCTGTCCCGGGTGAGCGCGCGCCGCTACCTGGAGTACTTCGCCGGTACGGGCCGGGCGGCGGTGACCCTGCGCTACGGAGGCACGGGCCGCCCGGAACGCCGCTACCGCTGGACGGGCTGAGCCCTCACGGGGTGCCTGCGGATACGGGCGAGCCGACCTCGGACGGCGCCCACACCCGCACGCACGCCGACCCCGGACCACACACCCTCAGGCGGCACCGCCGCCGCACCGCTCCTCCCAGGTGTCGCGCACGATCGCGTGGGCCCGCCGGAAACGGTGATCGGGGTCCTCCACCAGGTCGACGGGGGCCTGGAGCGTCACGGCCCGGCTGTCCCGGCGGATGAGCTGGATGAAGGTACGGGCGCTGGGGCCGCTGCCGGTGCGCACGCTGGTGACGGCCCGTATCTCCTCCCAGCGGCACAGCTGCCGGGTGGGCCAGACCCCGGTGGTGACCCCGTCCTCGTCGATCCGGGTCCCTCCGGCGGATCTGCGCCACGACTGCACCGCCCCCGCCACGACCGGCAGACAGACGAGCGCCGCCCCCCACAGCGGCAGAGCGGCCTCGCTGCCCGCCCCCATGTACAGGGCGGCGAGCACATAGGTCGCCAGCCACCCCCCGGCGATCCACCGCCACAGCCGCCGCTGCGCGGGAAGCACGGCGTACTCCAGCGGCAGACTCTCGTCCCGCACCGCCTCGTCCTCGCCCCACCGGTTGACCATCGCCGTCCGCCTTCCCCCGTCGGGCTTCCGCGCCCTTCGCCGTCGAGTATCGCGCCCCTCCTTCCTGAGCGCCCTCTTAGCCCTTCCTTAAAGCGACCATAAGGATCGCCATCACCCCGTCCCAGCAGGCCTTTTCGGGCTTCCGAGCGGCTAGCTTGCTGATCGCCACCCCCCAACAGCTGTGCCGCAGCAGTGCCGTTCAGAAGGAGTCCATCCATGACCGCTCGTCGCAAGGCCGCCGGGATCCTCGCCCTCGGTTTCGCACCGCTCGCGCTGGCCGGGCTGACCGCCACTCCGGCCGTCGCGCACGGTTCGCTGACCGATCCGGTGAGCCGGGTGTCCGCGTGCTTCGCGGAGGGGCCGGAGAGTCCGAAGTCGGCGGCGTGCCAGGCGGCGGTCGCGGCGGGCGGAACGCAGGCGCTGTACGACTGGAACGGGGTGAACATCGCCAACGCTGCGGGCAAGCACCGTGAGCTGATCCCGGACGGCAAGCTGTGCAGCGCGGCCAACGACAAGTTCAAGGGGCTCGACCTCCCGCGCGCCGACTGGCCGGCCACCGCGCTGTCGGCGGGCAAGCACACCTTCCGGTTCCGCGCCACGGCCCCGCACAAGGGGTCGTTCGAGCTGTACATGACGAAGCCCGGCTATGACGCCACGAAGCCGCTGGCCTGGTCGGACCTGGAGGCGAAGCCCTTCGCCGAGGTCACCGACCCGGTGCTGGAGAACGGTTCGTACGTCTTCGACGGCACGATCCCCGAGCGCTCCGGGCGGCAGCTGGTCTACACGATCTGGCAGCGCTCCGACTCCCCCGAGGCCTTCTACGCCTGCTCCGACGTGACGTTCGGCGGCGGTTCGGCGGGCGGGGGTTCGGCGGAGAAGGAAGAGGGTGAGCAGGGTTCCGGTGGTGACGCCGGTGCCGAGGCTCCGGCTCCGGCCCCCTCCGCCCCGTCCGAGGACGCGATCGCCGAGGGTTCCGAGAAGTCGTCGGTCGAGCACAACGGCCACGGCGACGACGACGCGAACACCGGGGCGAAGGTCAACGCCGCCGCTCCGGCCGCCCCGCAGGACAAGGGCGCGGACCAGGCCGAGGGCAACGCACCCGAGGTGAACACCGCGAGCAAGGACGAGGTGCTGGCCGAGACGGGCGGCTCCGGCAGCAGCACCTACCTGGCGATCGGGGGCGCCGGAGTGCTCGCCGCCGGTGCGGCCGTGCTGTTCGCCTCGCAGCGCCGGCGGGCCGCCGCCTCGACGGGGCGCCACAGCCGCTGACCGCCGCAGCACCCCTCTTCGTACCCCTGCCGCGTCCTTCCGGGACGTCGGGCGCGGCAGGTCATGACGGGCCCCGGCCCATTGGCGCGCGGTGGGTCAGCCGATGACCGAGGCGCAGGTGGTCGGCGTGGCGCGGGCCGGGTCGAGGGCGTTGGCCACTTCGTGGAAGGCGATGCGGTCGATGGTCCCGATCGCCACGTGCTCGGACAGGTCGAGCGGGCACAGGTCCTGGAGGAGGACATTGCGTACGTTCGGCCCGTCCAGGTACTGCGTCCGGTACGGCGTCACGACCTGGTCGAACTTGGTCGCGATGACGGTGTAGCGGACGCCGGGAACGGTGTCGCCGCCCGCCGTGAGCTTGGTGATGAAGGGCGATCCGGCGACCTGGTCGGCCAGTCCGGGGGTCTTGTCGTTGATGAACTTCTCGACGCCCGGGAAGAACGGCAGCAGTTTGGTGAGGCCGAGCAGCGTGGTGCCGTGGTTGTCCGGGGCGATGCCGACGAGGGCGTTGACCTTGTCGGCGCCGCCGAGGAACTTCAGGTAGTAGTTCGGCATCATGCCGCCCTGGGAGTGGCCGACGAGGTCGGCCTTCGGGGCCCCGGTGGCGTCGAGCACCTTGTCGACGAACACGTCGAGCTGTTCGGCTGACTTGTCGATGGGGCCGAGGCCGTGGAAGAACGGCACACCGGGCAGCTGGCCGTAGTCGAGGGAGAAGACGCAGTAGCCCCGGTTGACCAGGTAGGGGGCGAGGACCAGCCAGTTGTCGATCGAGTTCCCGAAGGTTCCGTGGACCAGGACGACCGGGCGGGGATGGGCGGCGGAGGGCTTGCAGGAGTAGTCGTTCCAGCCACGCGAGGTGGCCGCTTCGGCGGCGGGGGCCGCGCTCGCGGTCGCCGTGGGGGCGACGAGAACGGTGAGGGCGAGGAGCAGGGCGGCGAGCAGGCTGCGCGCGCGGGGAACGCGCGCAGCACGGATCCAGGGCAGCATCGTGGGATCTCCTTGCGGCTCAAGGGAGGTGCGATGGCGGTGCGCCCTGTGGCCCGGACCACAAGCTTTATGTGCTCATGCCAAATTACGCACGAGTAAGGTGGAGAGGGAAGTTACGCGTCGGTAAAAAATGGCGGGGCGGGGAGCACTCGTTCCCGGCCACCGACACGGCCGGCCACCCGTCTCCCCCTCTCGACGGGTGACGCGCGGCCGGCCGGTGATGGGCAGTCGGGTCAGGAAGCCGCCGACCCCGCCGTGGACGTCGACTTGCCGACCTCTCCCGTTCCGCCCGCCGCCCCTTCCTGATCCGCGACTTCGCCGGCGCGCCCCACGTTCCGGAGCAGCACCGTTGCCGTGACGGCCAGTGCGAGCATGACCGGGACGGCTCCCATCGCGATCCAGGCGAGGCCCTGGGCGAAGGAGTCCCTTGCCACGGAGACGAGTTGGGCCCCTGTCTCCGCCGGAAGTCGGCCGGCGGCATCAAGGGCAGCGGGCAGGTTGTCGGTGACCGTCTCCCGGACGGAGGCGGGTACGCCGTCCGGCACCGACCCCGTCATCCCGCTGTGGTAGGCGACGTTCAGCACACTGCCGAGGACCGCGATGCCGAGGGCGCCGCCCAGTTCCTGGGTCGTCTCCCCCACCGCGGCCGCCGAGCCCGCCTGTTCGAGCGGCGCGGCGTCGACGATCATCCCGATCCCGAGGGACGAGACCGGCATCAGGCCGGCGAACAGCAGTGACGCGGCCGTGACGACGGTTCCGATCCCGGAGCCGCTGTCCACCTGGGAGAGCACGGCGAAGCCGATGGCGGCGATCGTGAGACCGGCTCCGAAAACGTACGCTTTGCCCACCTGGGCCGCCACGCCCTGGGCGATGAACATCGCGAGGGTTCCGCTGATGACCATCGGCAGGCTCCACACCGCCGACTCCAGCGGCTCCATGCCCACCACCATCTGGATGTACTGGGCGATGAGGAACTGACTGCCCAGCATGAACACCACGGTCAAGGTCAGCGTTCCGAGGGAGACGCTGAAGCCGCGGTTCGCGAAGAGCTTCATGTCGAGCAGCGGGTCGGTGAGCCGGCGCTGCCGCGCGACGAAGAGGGCGCCGATCACAAGACCGAGCATCAGGGACAGCGGCGGCAGCCAGGCGACGCCCTCCTTGGCGAACTCCTTCACTCCGAACACGACCAGCAGGATGGCGACCAACGACATCGCGGCACTGGTCAGGTCGAGTCGGCCGGCGTCCGGGTTACGGACCTCCGGAAGCACCAGCGGGCCCGCCACCAGCAGGAACACCATGACCGGCACAGCCACGAGGAAGACCGAGCCCCACCAGAACGCCTCCAGCAGCACACCGCCGACCAAGGGGCCGACCGCGCCGCCCAGCATGAAGCTCGTCATCCACACCGTGATCGCGAACGAGCGCTGCTTGGCGTCGTGGAACATGGCGCTGATCAGCGACAGCGTCGAGGGGCCCAGTACCGCACCGGCAAGGCCGAGGAGGGCACGGGCCACGATCAGCGCCTCCGCGGTGGGCGCGTAGGCGGCGAGCACCGAGGCGAGGCCGAAGGCCACGGCCCCGATCATCAGCATGCGGCGACGGCCGATGCGGTCGCCGAGCGTCCCCATGGTGATCATCGCCCCGGCGATGACGAAACCGTAGACATCGGTGATCCAGAGCAGTTCCGCCCCGGAAGGCTCCAGGTCCCGGCTCAGGGTCGGCAGCGCCAGATGGAGCACGCTCATGTCCATGATCACGAGCATCGCGGGCAGCGCCAGCGCCGCCAGCCCGATCCACTCGCGTACCCCGGCGCGTGGGGTGTTCTCCGTTTCCACCGGTATCTCCCTTCCGGGCCGCACGGCCCGAAAGGCTTACCGTAGGTTGTGAGCTTTCGAAAGGTAAGGGCTTACCCAATGGTTAGCGCCGGACCCGTTCGACAGTCCCCAGGTGGGTTCAGTTCTCCTCGTCGTGACGCTCACGCGCAGCGACGATGTCTCCGATCCGATGCGTGATCCACTCGACCAGGCCGCCCAGCGTCGCCGCCAGTTCCCGCCCGATGGGGGTGAGCGAGTAGGTCACCTGGGGCGGCACCGTGGCTTCGACCTCACGGGCGATCAGGCCGTCCCGCACGAAGACCCGCAGGTTCTGGGACAGCATCTTCTCGCTGATGCCGCCGATCCTGTTCCGCAGCACGTAGAAGCGCATCGGCCCCTCCTGCAACGCGGCCAGAATCAGCACCCCCCAGCGGCTGCTGACGTGGTTCAGCACCGTGCGCGCCGGACAGTCCGCCGTGAAGGCGTCGCTCATCGCGACCGCCCTGCCGTCCTCGACCTCGGGTTTCACGTTCGCATTCACCCCCATAGCTTACTGCTGGGTATGCCCTTACGAAATGAAAGTGAACGCCTACTCCCTACGCCGTTCGGCCCCGCCCCGCCTGCGCGAACCCCGCCCCGCCCGGACGGTGGGGGCATGACTTTCGTCGACGAGGTGAAGAACGCCGTCACCCCACGGGCCGCCCTGCTCGTCATTGGTGTGGTCGCGCTGCAACTGCTGTTCATCGCCTCCTACGTCGGAGCGCTGCACAAGCCGAAGGCGACGGATGTCGCCTTCGGGGTGGTGGCCCCGCAGCAGATGTCCCGGCAGCTCGTCGACCAGCTGGACGGGCTGCCCGGCGGACCGCTGGACCCCCGTGCGGTGAGCAGCGCGGCCGAGGCGCGCCGGCAGATCATGAACCGTGACATCGACGGCGCCCTGATCGTCGCGGCGGAGGGCCGCACCGACACCCTGCTGGTCGCCTCCGGCGGCGGGACCGCCCTGGTCACCGCCCTGGAGCGGATCCTCACCGGGGTCGAGGACTCCCAGGGGCGGGCGGTGCGGACCGTGGACGTCGCCCCGGCGTCCGGCGAGGACTTCAACGGGCTGTCGTCCTTCTACCTGGTCGTCGGCTGGTGCGTCGGCGGCTATCTCTGCGCCTCGATCCTGGCGATCAGCGCCGGCGCCAAACCCGCCAACCGGCAGCGCGCGGTGATCCGGACCGGAACGATGGCGCTGTACTCCGTCGTCGGCGGCATCGGCGGCGCGCTCGTCGTCGGGCCAGTCCTCGGCGCGCTGCCCGGCAGTTTCTGGGGGCTGGCCGGTCTGGGCGCCCTGGTCGTCTTCGCGGTCGGCATGACCACGCTCGCCCTGCAGGCCCTGACCGGGATCGTCGGCATCGGTCTGGCCGTCCTGATCATCGTCATCGCGGGCAACCCGAGCGCGGGCGGCGCCTTCCCTCTCCCGATGCTCCCGGACTTCTGGCGGGCGATCGGCCCGGCCCTTCCTCCGGGGGCGGGCACCTGGGCGGCCCGTTCGATCGCCTACTTCCGGGGCAACGCGATCACCGGTCCGCTGCTGGTGCTCTCGGCCTGGGCGGTCGTCGGTACGGCGCTGACCCTGTTCCTGTCGCTGCGGAAGCGGACGGACGCGGATCCGGTGGACGCCACGGTCGCGCCCGCCGCCCCGGCGCCGGGCACCGGCGGGTCGACCCCGGTCTGACGTCGGGCGGGCCCTCTCCGCCACCCCTTCGCCTTCGCCCCTTTCCTCCGTGAAGATCCGCCTGTGGGGCCGCCGTGACGGCGGCCCCATCTGACGTACCGCCCAATTCTTGATGTCCGGTCCGTGCGATGACTAGGCATGACAGGTACATGACGACATGCTGGAGCGGCCTCGTACCACCCGACGAGGAGCACGGTCAGGACCCCTTCCTTTCACCCCCACGGAGGTTGCTCATGCGTCGTCGATTCACGGTCCCGCTCGCCGCGGTCGCGCTGTCGCTCCCGCTCACCCTGATCACCGCCGGTTCCGCCTCGGCCGCCCCCGCCGACAAGCCCCAGGTGCTCAGCTCCTGGACCCAGACGAGCGCCTCCAGCTACAACGCGTGGAACGCCGCCCGCAACAACCAGGGCGCCTGGTCCGCGTACGGCTTCGACTGGTCGACGGACTACTGCAGCAGCTCCCCCGACAACCCCTTCGGCTTCCCGTTCCAGAACTCCTGCGCCCGCCACGACTTCGGCTACCGGAACCACAAGGCCGCCGGCATCTTCCCCGCCAACAAGGCCCGTATCGACTCCGCCTTCTACGAGGACCTCAAGCGGGTGTGCGCCGGCTACTCGGGCGCGACGAAGACGTCGTGCAACAGCACGGCCTGGACCTACTACCAGGCCGTGAGCATCTTCGGCGTCGCCCCGGCCGAGGCGGACTCCCGCAATCTGCCCCGGGCCGCCTGAGACACGGGAAGGGCCCCCGGCGAACCGGGGGCCCTTCCTTGCGCCGTCGTGCGGTGGAGCGGGTGGTGCGTCAGCCGATCTCGGCGCCGTAGGCGGCCAGCGCCTCCGGAACCGGCTGGAAGAAGGTCGTGCCGCCCGAGGAGCAGTCGCCGCTGCCGCCCGAGGTCAGACCGAGCGCGGTGTCGCCCGCGAAGAGGGCGCCGCCGCTGTCGCCCGGCTCGGCGCAGACCGTCGTCTGGATGAGGCCGTTGACGATGTCGCCGTTGCCGTAGTTGACCGTGGCGTCCAGCGCGGTGACCTCACCGTCGTGCACCTGGGTGGTGGAGCCGCTACGGGTGACCTGCTGGCCGACCGTCGCGTCGCCCGCCTGGGTGATCGCCTGGGTGGAGCCGTCGTAGAGGTTGACCTCGCTCGGGTGCGCGATGTCCGAGGTGTACTTGACCAGGCCGTAGTCGTTCTCCGGGAAGCTGGAGCCCTCGTTCGCCCCGATCTCCGAGCCGCCCTGGGTGTCCGACCAGCTGGTGACCGACTCGGTGCAGTGGCCCGCGGTCAGGAAGTACGGCTCGCCGTCCTTGACCACGTTGAAGCCGAGCGAGCAGCGGGAGCCGGAGCCCCAGATCGCGTCGCCGCCCGCGATCAGCGGCTTGAACTCGCCCGCCGCCTTGTTCAGTTCGGCCTTGCCGCCGAGACCCTCGACCACGGCCGAGAGCTTCTTCCAGGCAGCGCCGTCGACCGTGCGGTCGGCGGTGACGACCACCTTGTTGCTCACCGGGTCGACCGCCCAGGAGGTGCCCGGGATGGTCGCCTTGTCGGTGAGGGTCTGCCGGGCCGACTTCAGCTCGGCGAGGGAGTTCTCCACGATTCTGGCCTTGCCGCCCGCCTGGCGGACCTGCTCGGCGCCGGCCTCGTCGACGACGTTCACGACGAGAGCCTTCGCCGTGCTGTCGTAGTACGAACCTGCCGCTGCCGCGCCCAGGTCACGGTCCAGGGCGCCGGCCAGCTTTCCGGCCGCGTCCACGCTGAGGGTCTTCGCCGTGAACTCCGGCACATCGTCACTGGCGTTCGCAGTCTGGAACGTGAATCCCGCTGCGACCAGAGCGACGACGGCCGAGCCGGCCAGCGTCGCGCGCTTCCTGGATATGCGTCGATGCTTCAACTTCGACCTCCTGTGGGGCCGTGCACGGAGCAAGTGGGGTGCTCGTACACGGAGGATGGGGCGCCCACTATTCCGAGGCCTCGATACGCACACAAGGCCGACTTCCGGACGTGCACACGACACAGACGCTTCGCACGCGGGGCGTTCACCTACCCCGGGTCATGCCACGTCGGTTCCATTCGCGAACACCCGGTGCAACCGCCGGCCGCCCCTGGGTGAGGACTAGGCCTGTCCGGTTTTCGCCCCCGCCGGTCCGGATGTTGTGCCCACCCGTCCGGATGCCGACGGAAATCGTCCGCCGGGAGCCTCCCCGTACCTTCACAGTTCCTGCCGTCGAACGGTCCCCGTAACGCCTCTGATGGGTCATCATCGAAAAGGCGGCACGTGCCCGCCGGACGGCCGAGCGGAGGAGGCACGGGTGCGCAATCGGGTGCTCGCGGCGGACGGGCGGCATCTGATGGTGGAGCGGATGGGGGACCCGCGGGGAAGACCGGTCTTCCTCCTGCACGGCACCCCGGGCAGCAGGCTCGGGCCCGCGCCCCGGGGCATGGTGCTGTACCAACGCCATACGCAGCTGATCACCTACGACCGCCCCGGATACGGCGACAGCGACCGGCACGAGGGCCGCCGGATCAAGGACGTCGTCGAGGACGTCCGGGCCATCGCCGACTCCTTGGGCCTGGAGCGGTTCGCCGTGGTGGGCCGCTCCGGCGGCGCTCCGCACGCGCTGGCCTGCGCGGCGCTGATGCCGGAGCGGATCACCCGGACCGCGGCGCTGGTCAGTCTGGCGCCCCCGGACGCGGCCGGTCTCGACTGGTTCGACGGGATGACCGCGTCCAATGTGCTCGCGTACTCCACGGCGGCGGACGACCCGGACAGCCTGGCGGAGTCCTTCATCGTCCGCTCCGCGCAGATCCGGCGGAACCCGGTCCGGCTCCTGGACGATCTGCGCCGGGAACTGACCGACTCCGACCGGATGGTGGTCAACGACGCGGGGATCCGGTCCATGCTGCTGCGCAACTACAGCGAGGGGCTGCGCCATTCGGCGTACGGCTGGATCGACGACGCCATCGCGTTCTGCAGCCCCTGGGGGTTCGAGCCCTCCCGGATCACCGGCGAGGTGCTGCTCTGGCACGGGGTGCAGGACGTCTTCGCCCCGGTCGGCCACTCCCGCTGGCTGGCCGGCCAGATCCCGGGCGCCACCGCCGTACTCGAACCGGCGGCGGCCCACTTCGACGCGTTCCCCATGCTGCCCCGGGTCCTGGACTGGCTGCTGGACGAGCGGGAGCGCCCGGACCGGACGCCGCCGACGGCGGTGCCGGGAGGGTGAGCCCTCCCGGCACCGCCGGTCACACCGACATCGGCTCCAGTTCCCGCCGGAACCGCTCCTCGGTCCGGGCGATACGGACCAGCGGATGGTCGTCGCCGAGCTGCCGCGACAGCTCGGGGACGATGTCCGCCCGCAACTGCACCGCCTGGTCCTCCCGACCCATGGCGTCGAGCGTGACCGCCATGTTCGAGGTCATGGCCAGGGTCTCCGGATGGTGCGCCCCGAGCGCCTCGCGCAGCTGCCCGGACAGCCGCTGCTCGGTCTCCAGCACGATGTCCAGCTCGCCCCGGTCCGCCGTCGCGCTGGCCAGGTTCATCACACAGAACAGGGTATTGGGGTGCTCGCGGCCGAAGGTCTCCCGCATGGCGGCGACGACGAGCTTCAGCACCCGCTCCGCCGCTTCCGGCTCCCCGGCCCCCGTCAGATAGACGCCGAGGTTGTTCTGCGCCGCCAGCGTGTACGGGTGCTTCTCCCCCGGCACCTTCATGTACTGGTCGACGACCTCCTGCGCCGTGTCCCTCGCCTCGGCGTTCTCACCCGCCGCGAACAGATCCGCGGCGAGGTTGAGGTCGCAGGCCAGCGAATCGGGGTTGGCGCTGGTGTACTTCGCCCGGTAGCGGGCGCGGGTCGCCACCGTGAGACGGCGCGCGTCCTCCAGCCGGCCCGCCCTGCGCAACGACACCGCGAGGCTCTTCGCGGCGCTCAGCGTGGCGGGGAAGCTGCGGCCCATCGTCTCCTTGAAGCTGTTGTACGTCGTGTTGAGCAGCCCCACCGAGTCCTCGTACCGGCCGACTTCCCGCAGGTCGCGGGCGAGGTTCATGGCGGAGGACAGACTGTAGGGGTGTTCCGCTCCGAGCACCTGGGAGCGCAGGTCGTAGACGTCCTGGTCGATCTCCCGGGCGCGGGCGTACTGGCCGACGCTGCGCAGGTTCAGGGCCAGGTTGTTGGCGGCGGCCAGGGTCCGCGGGTGGGAGTCGTGGAAGATCTGCCCGAACCCCTCGTGGGCCTCGGTCGCCATCTCGATCGCCCGCGCGTAGTCCCCGAGCAGACCGAGGTCGATGGCCAGGCTGCTGGTGGTCATGTACGTGTGCGGGTGCTCGGGCCCCAGCACCGCCCGCTGCCGTTCCAGGGTGAACTCGTCCAGCTCCTTCGCCTCCACGTAACGCCCGCGCGTGCGCAGGATGTTGGAGAGGTGGAAGCAGAGGTAGAGGTACTGCAGATCGCGCTCGCCCAGCTTCTCCCGCCAGATCTCCCGCAGCTCGTTGCCCAGCGCCCCGGCGGTCCTGACGTCGCCGCGCTTCCAGAGGTAGCGGACCCGGTCGATCAGGAGCCTGCGGGTCTCCGGCTCCTTGCAGTTGCGGGCGTCGGAGGGGCCGAGGTGCGGCCAGATCGTGGCGAAGCGCGGCCAGGTCTCCGGGTTGTCTATCGGCTCGTCGTCGTCGGGCCGGGCGCCGGCGAGGATGCGGTGGACGACGTGCCGGGCCTCGCGCTGCTCCTCCTCGCTGAGCTGCGCCTTGATCACGGCCTGGACGAGGCGGTGCACCTGGATGGAGTTGGAGACCTGGTCGACCTTGGCGAGGGCGAACCGGCCGATCTCCCGGATGACCCGGCCCAGCACCAGCTTCTCCTGGAGCGAGGAGTCGTACGGCTTCAGCGCGTCGATCATCTCCTTGCTGTAGAGGAGGTTCGCGGAGATCGGCTCCGGGGCGAAGAAGGCGCAGAGCTGGAGCAGCCGTACGGCGGCGGGCGAGCGCTCCTTGAGCCGGGCGATGGAGATGTTCCAGGTCGCGGCGACCGGTTCCGGGTAGCCGGCCGGCTGGTTGAGCGCGAGGACCTGGGGCGCCTGCTGGGAGAGCTGTTCGAGGTAGGTGTCGATGGGGGTGGCGGTCTCCGCGATCCAGGCGGCGGCCTGCTCCACGGCGAGCGGCAGATCGCCCACCGCGGTCGCCACCTGGTCGGCGTCCTCGTCGCTCAGCCCGGGGGCCCGGCGCTGGAGGTGCTCGATCGACTCCTCGCGCAGGAAGACGTCCACGGGCAGCGCGTCCCCGTGCTGGGACCAGCTCTGGTTGCGGGAGGTCACCAGGATGTGGCCGGAGCCGCCCTGCGGGAAGTAGCGGCGCAGCTGCTCGGGGTCGTCCGCGTTGTCGAAGACCAGCAGCCAGCGGTCCGACGGCACACCGCGCCGCAGCAGGTCGACGGCCTCCTGGGAGGCGGCCGCCATGTCGTCGCCGCCCTGGGCGCCGAGCCGGACGGCGAGTTCGGCGAGCGAGGCGACCACGTCGTCGGGCTGCTCGGACGATATCCACCAGACCAGGTCGTAGTCGGCCATGAAGCGGTGCACGTACTCCAGGGCCACCTGGGTCTTGCCGACGCCGCCGAGTCCGTACAGGGTCTGCGGCTGCGGCAGGACGACGGCCAGGCCGCCGCCGAGCTGGTCGCGCATCCGCTCCAGGACCAGCGAGCGGCCGGTGAAGCCGGGGTTGCGGGGCGGCGCGTTCCAGATCCTCGGCACGGTGCCGGGGAAGCGGGGCCCGGGCGAGACCCCGTCGGCCACCTGCACCGGGCGGTCCAGGGCCCGCATCACGGCGGTGGTGGCGTGCACCTCGTCCAGCCGGAAGAGGTCGACCGGGTTGCGGTCGATGTACGGAGAGGTCAGGCGTACGTCCCCGACCCGCAGGGGGACCAGTCGGCGGCGGCCGCTGCCGACGGCCTCGGCGGCGGTACGTTCCCACAGCTCGACCGCGCGCTGGGACTTCAGGTAGGCGCTGGAGAGCAGCACCACGGTGCGGGCGGCGCTCTCCGCGGTGGCGTCGGCCGCCTCCTCCGGGGGGCGTTCGGCGGAGACGTCGCGCGGCACGACCCGGAATCCGGCCCGGGTGAGGATCGATTCGAGCCAGTCGGCCCACATCCGGTTCTCCGCCACATAGCTGAGGTAGAGGTCGGCGGGCAGGGCGGGCCTGCGCCGGGTGAAGGCGTCGCGGATCCGCAGCCGGATCTCCTCGCCGATCGGGGGCATCGAGGTGATCTCCCGGTCGGTGATGACCGCGGTGAGCCGTTCGAAGGCGGAGAGCAGCGAGTTGGTGAGCCCGGCCTCGTCGCCGAAGGTGGCGAGCGTCTCCTCGTAGGCGTAGTAGGGCCGGTAGGGGATCTCCACCGCGCCCCAGTAGGCGGTGAGTTCGTCGCCGGAGAGATCGCGGGGCAGCCGGTCGAACTTGAGCCGGGCCAGCGCCCGTCCGGCGTCCGCCTTCTCCTTCTCGCCCTCGTCGATGCGCATCGGGACGGGGTAGAGGGCGATGGGGCGGCCGGTGTTGCGCTCGGCGATCTGGCGGGCGACGGAGGCGGCGCCGTCGATGGACTGGTCGCTGAGGGTGAAGCAGTCGACGAGCACGTCCGGGAGGTGGACGGTGCAGATGTCGGCGATGTCGCTGAGGCCGGTGCGGCTGTCGATGAGGACGTAGTCGTAGTTGGCCTTCATGTCGTCGCGCAGCGCGTCGAAGAAGTGGCCGCCGCCGAACCGGTCGTAGAAGTTGTCCCAGTCGAAGGTGGAGACCGTCGCGGAGTACTCGCGGTTCTGCCGTCCGGCGGAGACGAAGTCGAGCGTGCCGCCCTGCGGGAACTCCCAGCCCAGCGACTCCGGGGTCAGCGACACGGCGTGCGGCTGGATGCGGGCGTAGTCGCGGTGCCAGTCCTCGGCGCGCTGGGCGGGGCTGGTCGCGGCCCAGGCGTACTCGGTGATCAGGTCGATCACGCCGGTGGTGGCGCCGAGCGTGGCCGGGTCGAGGAAGGGGTGGAAGAACCGGTGCAGCCCGGGGGCCTCCAGGTCCCAGTCGACGGCCAGCACCCGCTTGCCGTTGGCCGCGAGGATCCAGGCGGTGTTGGCGAGCGCCATGGTGCGCCCGGTACCGCCCTTGTACGAGTAGAAGGTGACGATGCGCCCGTCACGACCGGCACTCATAGGTCCTCCGCTTCCGTCGCAGGGTCGTGCGGGTCGGGTATGTAGCTCGTACTGCCCATGGGGCCGGTGAGCCGGGTCCGCTCGCCGGATCCGCCGCCGGATCCGGGCGGGTAGGCCTTCGCGTGCTTCAGATACTGCTGGGCGGCCACCTCGACGACCTGGGGCAGGAGTTGGCCGAACGCCTCCATCGTGGGCACTCCTTTCGCCGCCGCGCGGCACAGGGCCCGGCCCTGGCCCATCTTGATCGGCATGGTCGCTTCGAGCTTCTCGACGAGCTCGGTCTCCGCCGCTCTGCTCTGGTGGTCGTCACGGCTCCACGGCACGACCATGGTCACCCAGGGCCGGTTCTCGGCGTCGAAGGCGGCGAGCCTGCGGCGGTGGTCCTCGTCCCGAAGGGCCCAGCGGTCGACGAGCAGGATCTCGGGGGTGCTGGGCGGAGCCTTGCCGTCGTGCCGGTCCTCGTCGAACGAGGTGATGACCGCCTGGTAGTTGAGCGAGCGGACCAGTTCCTCGGCCACATAGGCCAGCGGGCGAGCGGCGGCCGGGTAGTAGGGGTTCCAGTCCTGGGGGTGGTCGCCGTAGTGGTCGCTGTTGCGGCCCTCGGGCAGATCGTGGCGGGTGGGCGCCGCGATGGTGATCTGCATCGGCCGGGGTGCGCCGACCCCGCTGCTGGGCGAGCCGAAGGCGCTGGGCGCGAGGCGGTAGTCGACCGGTCTGCCGGTGTCGATACGGACCGAGTCGGCGACGCTGACGATGCGTTTGGCCAGTTCGTAGACGGCCCGTTCGTACTCCTCGGCGAAGAGTCTGAGCTTGATCAGACCGTAGAGGCCGTCGCTGACGTACCGTTCCCCGAAGTCGCGGTGGTTGAACTGCAACCGCTCGGCTGAGCCCGGCAGTTGGCTCGGCGGCACCGGCACCCAGAGGGCCGGGACGATGGCCTCGGCCGGCTGGTTGGAGCGGGCCCGGTGGTGGATGGCCCGCTGTTCGAAGGCGTACCACTCCTTGCCGCACATCTCGCTGGCGAAGTAGCGCGGCGAGAAGAGCGGGACGAAGACCCGGCAGGTGGCGAGGACGTCACCGAGCCGTTCCGACCAGCCCTCGCCGGAACGTATCTCCCGGTCCATGAATCCCGCGGGCGCGCCCGCGGGTAAGTCGGTCATGGCCATCACATGGCCGCAGAGATCCTGGAATAGCCGTTCGACCCACATATCGGGGTCCGTGCCGCCGCCGTACCCCGGTGTGTGGGCGTAACTCAGAAAGAAATACGGCCGATGGCCCACCGCTCGCTGTTGCGTCGATGCGTGCACACGACCCCCGTCCTGTGTGAGCACTCGCATCCCAGAAGGAGGAAGGAAGTGCAAGCGAACTCATCATTCCGGAGCGGACCGCTTTCCACCCCCCTGCCGTTCGGTCATTCGAACGTCACTTTCCGGTCAGACGACAGGACGTTCGACGGGATGACCGGACGGCGGGACGATCCTGCCGCGATTCTTCCCGGCCGCACTCCGTGTTCCGCTGATCTCCTTGCGGACAGCGGCGATCAGCTGTTTTCCGTCGACCGTCACCTCCGCCGCGTTCTCGATCATGTCGAGGGCTTCCGGAACACCCGTGAGGAAGCGCGGATCGTACAACCCGAGCCCCGCCCGTTCGAATGTCTCCGCCAGCAGTCGGGAGAACGTCACGTGTTCGCTCCCCCAAGGCGTCCGATGTTCCCAGGTACCGTCCAAGGCGTAAAGATCCGTCACTTCACCGAGCGCCCGCAGTTTCGCCCGGCGGAATCCGCTCAGCAGGCCGAGTGCCAGCTCCTTACCGTCGGCCGTCGCCCCGACGCCGAGCGCGCCGTGCCCGTGCCGCCCCGGCTCGGCCGCACCGGCGACCAGCGGGGTCACCGTGGTGAGCGTCCGGGCCGCCTCGGCCGCCTGCTCCGGAACGGCGTCGGCCAGCAGCGCCCAGGCGTCGGCGATCCGGTGCGCCCAGGCGTCGGCCCGCTCCGCGGTGAGCCGGTCGGCCGGGGCGATGGCGAAGCCG
The DNA here is from genome assembly GCF_010548505.1 of Streptomyces sp. SID14515. NCBI lineage: Bacteria > Bacillati > Actinomycetota > Actinomycetes > Kitasatosporales > Streptomycetaceae > Streptomyces > Streptomyces sp. SID14515. The sequence goes on from NZ_JAAGMH010000107.1 coordinate 97,299, forward strand.
TCGCGGAAGGGGTCGAGGTCGTCGAGCAGGAGGGCCGGAGCCGGCGCCTGCCGCAGGACGCGGACGGGGCGCCAGTGCGGGCCCTCCGGTTCCTCGCGCGCGATACGCAGCTCCGGGCCGGGAGCGGCGGGAGCGCAGGGAGTGCCGGGCGCGATGTCCGGCCCGCGGACGAGGAATCCGTCGCCCGTGGCGCGCACCACCACCACGCCCCGCTCCCCAGGCCCGCCGACGACCGCGGTGCCGAGGGTGGGCAGATGCAGGCTTCCGTCCCGGTACGCCACCGGCACGGGCAGGTCGAGCCCGGCACGGACGGCGGCGGCGGCCACACAGGCGCCGAGCCGTTCGGCGGCGGGCTCCGTCAGGCCGCGGCCGGCGTGGACGTCCTCCAGCGCGCCGACCAGCCAGGTGCGGGTGTAGGGGTGGGCGAGCACCGTGTCGAGCGCCTCGGCGCCCGGGGCGTCGGCCTCCAGGCTCGCCGCGAGCCGCCACGCCTCGTCCCAGAGCTCGCCGCCCTGTCCGTCGAGGGTGTCGTGGAGCGCCGCGAGCAGGGTACGGGTCAGGTCCAGGTGGGCGGCGAGCAGCGCGTCCGGCGCCCGGACGACGGGCGACTCGGTGGCGGCGGCGGTCCGGTCCTCGATGCCGCGGATCAGGGCGGCCAGGTCTTGGCAGTAGACCGAGGGGTTGTCGAAGCCGCCGTCGGAGCCCTGCTCGGAGCGGTAGCGGTGGGTGTAGAGCCCGCCGCCGCACGACCGTACGACCGGGCAGCGGCGGCAGGTCTCGCTGATTCCGGCCAGGCCTAGCTGGCGCGCCCGGACGCCGGGGTGGGCCGCGACCTCGTCGAACGTATTACTGAAGACGTCGAACCCGGTGGCGGCGGCGCCCTCGTAGGCGCTCTTGAGCGAGTCGACCTGTTCCAGCTTCCCGTCGGTCTCGATGACGACGAGGTCGGTGGGGGCGAGGCCGAGCGACTCGGTGAGACTGGGGCCGCCGTTCAGGCTCGAGAGCACCGAGGCGAACATCCGGACGGGCATGGGGCGGCCCTGCTCCGTCCAGCGGTCGAAGACCGCCAGGAGCCATGCGGCGTACGCGGTGGGCGAGCCGTCCGGCCGTGGCGGCGGGTCGTCCCAGGTGGCGTGCGGCAGGAGGAAGTCGACGAGCGGGGGTTCGAGCTCGGCGAGGGCGTCGTGCACGGCCACCGGGTCGTTGTGGATGTCGACCGTGCACAGCAGGCCGAGGTCCAGGTGGCGGTAGCGCTCCTCGCGGAGCAGTTCGACCGCTCGCATCACCAGCGGGTGGCTGCTGCGTCCGTTGGCGAACCGGCGGTGGCGGTCGTTGGCCGCGCGGTCGCCGTCGAGCGAGATCCCGACCCGGACGTGGAATTCGTCGAAGAGGTCGAGGTAACGGGGGCTGAGCTGGACGCCGTTGGTGTGGATCCTGAGGTCCAGCTCAGCGATGCCGTTCAGGGCCGAGCCGAGCTCCTCGCAGACCCGTCGCAATCGCGCGGGCCCTGCCAGAAGCGGTTCCCCGCCGTGCAGGATCACTGTGACGGAGGGAAGCGCATGAGTCGTCGCATGCTCGGCCAGGCGCCGGGCAGTCCAGGAAATTGCCTCGTCAGAGATGGTCTTGGGGCGGGTCTGCCAGCTCTGATCTGCATGTTCGTAGACATAACAATGGTCGCACGCAAGATCACACCTGCTGTGCACTTTGAGCACGAATTCACGGAAGGGGACCAGGGGTCCTGTCATTCCGCCATTCTATCCACTTCTGACGCCGGCTCAGAGAGCCGAACTGAAAGTGGAAATCCGGGTGGACCGGGCCGTTGTCGCACCGATTGCACGGTCGAGCTTCCTGGCGGCCTCGGCGCTGCGGACGTCGGTCGCCGCGAGGGTTGCGCGGGTCTTCGCAGAGGCGAAGGCGGGGGTGGTTCCGTAGGTCTTCACGGCCGTCCTAGGGGGATCCTGAAGGGGTCTGTTTCCGGACATTGAAACGCTGCACGGATTCCGCGTCATCACACGGCCCGGCACGCGCACTTTACTACCGCTGAGGCCCCTGCACATGCCGGCGGACCAGCCTTCACATCGGGTTTTTCGCGTCGAAACATCTCTTCCGCACGACCGCCCGGGTGAGCGGAGGACGGGCGGCGGATTCGGCTGGCCGTAGAGCCGGCCGCTCTTTTGCCGGCCCTTGCAGGTGAGGGGCTTTCCACGGCCGGGGAAGCGGCCCGCACAGTTGCCGGACGGGCGCATCCCGGCGGGCCCGGCCCGACCCCGGCCGGATGCGCCGGGACGCCTCGGTGGGGACGGCAGTTCACTCGTTCACCGGTTCCGCGCCGGGCACGTTGTGCTCCGCCCGGGAGCCGCGCATGCAGTCCAGGACGCGTTCATGGCTGTCGCCCACGACGTCCGTGACCCGCACCCGGATCTGGAGCGCGTCGACCCGCTCGACGAACCGCTGCGAGAACACCCCCACCGGCACGGTCTCGTAGTTCCCGGTGCCGACCAGCGGAAAGCCCTTCCCGAAGGCGATGAGCTGGTAGTCCTGCCCCACCGAAAGACCGTCCGCCGTCAGGGTGGCCACGACGTCCGGGACGGCGACCCAGGGCGCCGTCGCCGCGTCGGACCCGTCGCGGAGCACCACGCGGCACTCCCAGCCCTCGATCACGGCGATGTGCTGACCGCCGTTCAGTATCCCGACGCGCCACGCGGGTTTCCCCTCGGCGAGCAGACCCTTGCGCCAGGAGCCGCGCCAGCCGAGGTAGGGCCGGACCGTGCGGGCGTACTGCGCCCTGGCCAGTACGGCGCCGGCCGCCACGGCCAGCAGGCTCCCGAGCGCCTCCATGTCCACCAGTTGCAGCCGCCAGGGCCAGTCGTCCCGGGCACCGGGCGAGACGTTGGCCCGGACGGCCTCCCACAGCAGGACCAGGATCAGGACCGCGAGCAGCACCAGCGGAGCGGTGAAGAGCAGCGGGCTGCGGCGCACCCGGCGCTGGCTGTCCCGGAGCGGTATGGCGTCATCCACCCCTCCGTCCCCGTCCCCCTCGATGGCCCCTCCCCCGCCCGGAGGTGATCGCGCCTCGTGAAGATGGCGGCAACTCACCTGCTTTTCAGTCCAGTTGGGCAACCTTGCCACAGTGCAGCCGGGCGCGGAAGAACACCTGCGCGGAAGTGGCCGAACCCTGCCGCACCAGCCGTCCGAGGAGCCCGGACGGTCTTGCCGCGTCCGGCCCTCCCCCCTACTCTCGTGGCCCCGGGCGGGGCAGGCGCGACCGACCGGCCGGGTCATACGACAACTGCAGACGGAGGCGACCATGACGGCGTTGCCCGAGCCGCTGAGATCCATGGTCTTCAGGAACGAGGACCTGCCGGCCCTGTTCCACCACACGGACGCGGTCGCCGTGGCCCGCCAGCGCGAGGCCGTGAACACCACCCGGGTGCAGCTGGCGCTGCTCGTGGCCGGCACGGTGCCCGCCGCGCTGCCCTGGCACGCCGAGGACGGTCCGGCGTCCCAGGCCCTGTACGGGGCCGCGGTGCTGGCGTATCTGGGCGTGCTCTTCGCGACCTTCCTCGCCTCCCAGCGCAAAGCAAAGTCACATTGGCAACTGAACCGCTCCGCAGCGGAGTTCATCAAGTCCAACTGCTGGCGTTACGCGGTCCACGGCGCGCCGTTCGACAGTGCGTCCGGGCACCCGGAGGCGCTGTTCGCCAATCGGCTGGAGGACGGCCTCCAGGAGCTGCGGAAGGTGGGCTGGGCCGATCCGCGCGAGGAACTGCCGGATTCCGGCGGTCTCATCACGGAGTCCATGCGCGCGTTACGGAACAAGGCCTACACGGTCCGCAAGGAGACCTACGTACGGGACCGGCTCATCGAACAGCGGCGCTGGTACCGCCGGCGTCAGCAGGCCTCCCGGCGCGGGGCGTTGCTGTGGTCGGGCGCCATCGTCGCGTTGACGCTGCCGGCGTTGGCGCTGAGCGTGTTGCAGACCTTCGGGGTGGGCCGGTCGTTCGGGCTGACGGGGGCGCTGTCCGCGGCGGCGGCGGCCTGTCTGGCCTGGAACGAGATGCGCCGGCACCATCCGTTGATCTCGGCGCACTCGCTGGTGGAGAAGGACCTGGAGTCGATGCAGGCCGCGATGGAGACCACTCTCACCGAACGGCACTGGCCGGCGGCGGTGTTCGAGACCGAGCGGATCGTGTCGCCCGAGCACACGGACTGGCTGGTCCGGCACCGCGTGTGAGCCGGGGCCGCCGTTTCGGTCCGGCCGGGGTCAGCCGCGCAGGACTCCGTCGCGCCAGATCACGGTGACCGGGCGGCCCAGGGTGCGGGCGTACGTCACGATGTCGCCCGTGCCGCCGAGGCCGCGGGACGGGAGGCCGTCCCAGACGGCGAGCAGCCGGTCGCAGTGGTCGGCGATGTAGGCGCCCGCGGCGTAGTAGGCCTCGTCGGTGGAGTGCGGGAAGTCGAGCCGGACCTCCCGCACCGCGCGGGCCTTGAGCATCCGGTAGCGGGCGAGGTCGGCGGCGTTCTCGAAACAGGCCTCGTAGTCGCCGCTGGGGATCACGGCGGTCAGTTCGGCGCCGCAGGTGAGGGCGAGGTCGGCGAAGAGCTGGTCGGCGCCGACCGCCAGGCTGGAGAGCGCCTGCGTCGCGCCGTCGAGGCCGCACAGCGCGGCCCGCAGCCCCGCGAGCACATGCGCCTCGGCCTCGGCGGGGATGGAGCGGTGACCGGTGACTCCGATGCGGTTCACGGACCTGCTACCCCCTGATGCCAGCGGAGCGCACCCTCGGGGGCGGGTCCGCCCCCGTCGCCCCGTCACGACGACCCGTCGTGGCGACATCCTCTCAAGAGCCCCCCGGCGAGCGGGAGCCCCCGTCCGGAATTCCGGACGGGGGCACGTATGTACGGACAGCTCCGTACGCTGCCGGGGCGGGGCCGGTCAGTACACGCTGACGCCGTACGCGCTCAGCGCCTCGGTGACCGGCTGGAAGAAGGTCGTTCCGCCGGAGGAGCAGTTGCCGCTGCCGCCGGAGGTGAGACCGATCGCCCGGGTGCCGGAGTAGAGCGGGCCGCCGGAGTCGCCGGGCTCGGCGCACACGTTGGTGCGGATCATGCCGTAGACGACGTCGCCGCCCCCGTAGTTGACGGTGGCGTTCAGCGCGGTGACCGATCCGCTGTGGGTGCCGGTGGTGGAGCCGCGGCGGGTGACGGCCATGCCGACGGTGGCGTTGGCGGCGCTGGTGATGTCCTGGCCGCCGACCGTACCGTCCTTGGGGATGGTGGTGTTGGTGTAGCGCACGATGCCGTAGTCGTTGTTCGGGAAGCTCGATCCGGCGGTCGTGCCGAGCACGGTGGTGCGGGCCGAGTTGGCCCACCAGGTGGTGGCGCCCTGGGTGCAGTGACCGGCGGTGAGGAAGTAGTAGGTGCTGCCGCTGCGGACGTTGAAGCCGAGGGAGCAGCGTCCGGTGCTGGAGTAGATCGCGTCGCCACCGGAGATGAGCTTGGTGAACTTGCCCGGGGTGCGCTCGATGCGCAGGGCGTCGGCGTTGGCGCCCGCCGACTTCTTGATCTGGTTGATCTCCGCCTGCGAGACCGTGCTGTCGACGGTGACGACGAGGCGCTTGGACTGCGGGTCGATGTTCCAGGCGGTGCCCGCGATATCGGCGCCGAGCACGGCGTCGCTCGCCGCGGTCAGCTGGTTGGCGCTGAACGTACGGGGGGTTTCGGCGTTCGCGGTGGGGATGGCCATCGCCGCGACGGCGGCGAGCCCCGCGAGTACGGCCGTGGTACGGACGCGTCTCGCCGCGTTGGAGCGGTTGTTGGTGCGCTTGATCCTCACTTCGGGTTCCTCCGAGGGGAATCGGGGGCCCTCCTGTGGGGTGGCGGGCCCGTGAGGCGCAGTCGGGGGCCTGTCCGGATTCCGGAGTTGCCGTGCCCCTGACAATCGCTGACCGGAGTATCGAGGGGGCCGGACAGGAGGCGCAAGAATGCCTTTCGGCCACCTGGACCCCATACGCATCCGGCCCCGGGAGCCGTGGGGCTGCCGGGGCCGGAGGGGCTTCTCGCGGGTCAGGCGTCGATCCGGTTCCGCTCCCCCGCCGGGACCGCCACGGCGAGCGTGTTGCCCGGGGGCGGGAAGGGGCAGATGAAGTGATCGGCGAAGGCGCACGGCGGCAGCAGCGCGCGGTTGAAGTCGACGTTCACGCTGCCGTCCGCGGCGGGCGCCCCGGGCCGCAGGAAGCGGAAGCGGTAGCTACTGTTCCCGCTGGTCGCGTCGGCGAAGACGGCCCACAGCGACCCGTCCGGTTCGACCGCGACCTGGAGCGTGCGCTCCTCGCCGTCCACCGTGAAGGCGATCTCGCCGCCGAGCCCGAGGCCGCGCTCGACCCCGTCCGCGTTGGCCACCCGTACGGTCCGGTCCGCGCCGTACGGACGGAAGGTCCCGGGCAGCGCCCAGCGGGGGTCGTACGGAGTGGCCTCGATGGTCGAGAAGGCGTGCCGGGCGGCCGATCCCGGGTCGAAGTCCCGTACCGCCCAGAGCCCTTCGCGGCGGAGCACCACCAGCCGCCGCCCGCCCTGCGCCACCCGCGAGTCGTCGATCGGCCCGCGGTCCGCGCCGAGCCGGACCTCGCCGGTCAGCGGCTTGCCGTCGACGGCGATGCCGTCCTCGGCGGCAGCCGTGAGGACCACCTCGTCGCCGTCCTCGCGCCAGTGCCCCGGGACGGCCGGAATTCGCCCTTCCGGGTAGTCGGAGAGCCAGTGGGTTCCGGTCAGGGCGAGAGGGCCGTACGGGGCGGCGACGGCGACGACGCGCCCTTCGTGCCACCGCTGCCAGTCCTGCGCGGCGTCCGGCCCGCCGCCCTGCTCCTGCTGCGTCGCGTCCGTGCTCATGCGGTCAACCTTTCCATACCGGCTCCGGCAGGCCGAGGTGCGACCGCAGCGTGGAGCCGGTGTATTCGGAGCGAAAAGCTCCGCTCTCCTGGAGGAGCGGCACGACCCGGTCGACGAAGTCGTCCAGGCCGCCCGGAGTGAGATGGGGTACGAGGATGAAGCCGTCGGCGGCCCGTTCGTCGACGAACGCGGTCAGCTCCGCGGCGACCGTGGCGGGCGAGCCGATGAACGACTGCCGGGTGGTCGTCTCGATGACGGTCTGCCGCAGCGACAGCCCCTTGGCCTCGGCGAGCGCGCGCCAGCGGGCGACGACGGCGAATGGGTCGCCGTGCCGGACCCGGCCCTGGGTGATCTCGGAGTCGGGGACGGGGTCGATGTCGGGGAGCGGCCCGTCGGGGTCGTACGCGGAGAGGTCGGTGCCCCAGATCTGTTCGGCGGTGAGGATCGCGTTCTGCGGCGAGACCTGCTGCCGGCGGATCTCGGCGGCGTTCTCCTGGGCCTCGGCGTCGGTGTCGCCGGTCACCACGGTGACGCCGGGCATGATCTTGAGGTCCTCGGGCTGCCTGCCGTACGCCGCGAGCCGCGCCTTGACGTCGGCGTAGAAGGTGCGGCCCGCGTCCAGGGTGCCGTGCCGGGTGAAGATGATGTCGGCGGCCGAGGCGGCGAACTCCCGGCCCTCGTCGGAGTCCCCGGCCTGGATGACCACCGGGTGGCCCTGCGGCGAGCGCGGCACGGTGAACTCACCGGAGATCGTGAACTGCGGCCCCTCGTGCGTGAAGGGCCTCGATGTGCCGTCGGGCGTCCAGGAGTCCCACAGCTCCCGGGCGGTGGCGACGAACTCGGCGGCCCGGGTGTAGCGGTCGCCCCGGTCCAGATAGCCGCCCCGGCGGAAGTTCTCCCCGGTGAAGGCGTCGGAAGAGGTCACCACGTTCCAGGCGGCGCGCCCGGCGCTGAGGTGGTCGAGGGTGGCGAGCCGGCGGGCCAGTTCGTAGGGCTCGTTGAAGGTGGCGTTGACCGTGGCGGCCAGGCCGAGCCGTTCGGTGACGGCGGCCAGCGCGTTCAGCACGGTCAGCGATTCGGGCCGGCCGACCACGTCGAGGTCGTGGACGCGGCCGTTGTGCTCGCGCAACCGCAGCCCCTCGGCGAGGAAGAAGAAGTCGAACTTCCCGCGCTCCGCCGTCCTGGCCAGGTGCTCGAAGGAGGAGAAGTCGATCTGGCTGCGGGAGCGCGGGTCGGCCCACACGGTGGTGTTGTTGACGCCGGGGAAATGGGCGGCGAGGTGCATCGGACGGGGCACGGTCAGGCCTCCTTCGCGGCGGTCCTGGCGGCGGCGTACCGGCTGACGGGGCGCACGAGCCCCAGGTGTTCGCGCAGGGTGCCGCCGGGGTGGAAGGTACGGAAGAGGCTGCGGTGCTGGAGGAGGGCCACGGTGCCGTTGACGATCCTTTCGAGGTCGCGCTCGGGGGTGATGGGCGTGAGGTGGAAGCCGTCGGCCGCGCCGGAGCGGTGCCACTGGGCGATGAGGTCGGCGAGATCGACCGGGCCGCCCCGGAAGTAGGTGCCGCGCCCGGCCAGCTGCGGTCCGCTCTCCAGTCCGGGCTCCGGCGCGGTCTCCACGTCGCCCAGGTCGACGGTGAGCGCGACCAGGACCCGCAGCGCCTCGGGGTCGCGCCCGTGGGCGGCGGCCTTGGCGCGCACCTCGTCGCGGACGGCGGCCGCCTGCTCGGGGGTGGTGGCCCGGATGTGGACGACGTCGGCGTGCCGGGCGGCCGCTTCGCGGGCCGGTCCTGTGGTGGCGTCGATGACGGTGACCGGGCGGCCCTGCGGCGGGCGCGGCACGATGGCCGGGCCCTTGACCGTGAAGGTGGAGCCCTCGAAGTCGACGTAGTGCAGCTTGTCCCGGTCGATGAAGCGGCCCGTGGCGGTGTCGCGGATCTCGGCGTCGTCCTCCCAGCTGTCCCAGAGCCGCCCGGAGACGTCGGCCACTTCCCCGGCCTCCTGCCACAGCGCGGCGGGCGGCGCGGCGGAGCGTCTGCCGAAGAGCCGGGCCTCCGCCTCGGTGGTGGAGACGTCCGCGCTCCAGCCGGCGCGGCCCCGGCTCACCCAGTCCAGGGTGGCGACGGCCGAGGAGACGTGGAAGGGCTCGGTGTGGGTGGTGGTGACGGTCGGGACGAGGCCGATGCGGTCGGTGGCGGGCGCGACGCGGGCGAGGACGGCGAGCGCGTCGAGCCCGGGGCGGGCGAACGAGTCGCCGAGGGTGACGTAGTCGAGCGCGCCGTCCTCGGCGAGCTTGGCCAGCCGGAGGTAGTGCCCGGCGTCGTAGTGCGGCGGGCCGCCGATCTCGGCGGCCAGGTGGAGGGATGTACGGGCGGACATAACGGGGACCTCTCGGGTCGACGGTCGGTCGGGGGCCTCCGGTCCGCTTCCCGGCCGCGCGCCGGACGGGACGCGCGGCCGGGAGGCGGGCCCGGCGGCCCCGGGGTCAGCTCTTGGTCTTGGGCAGGCCGGGCGGGTTGATCTCCGACTTCTCCACGGCCTCGCCGCTGAGCCCCCAGCGCTCCAGGACCTTGCCGTACGAGCCGTCCTGCACGATGTGGTTGATCGCGGCGGCGTACGCCTCGACCAGGCCGCTGTCCTTCTTCGTGGTGGCGGCGATCTTGCCCTGGAGGTCGCCGCCGGCGCCGGAGAGCTGGCCGACGATTTCGGACTGGCCCGCCGTGGCGACGTGGTAGGCGGCGGTGGGGCTCGGGCCGAGGTGGGCGTCGATGCGGCCGGACTGGAGGGCCAGGTAGTAGTCGGTGTCCTTCTGGAAGTACTTGATCTCCACCGGCTCGCGCCCGGCCTTGACGTTCTCCTCGCTCCACTCGACGAGGATCTTCTCCTGGTTGGTGCCGGAGGAGACCGAGATCGTCTTGCCCGCCACGTCGGCCGGCTCCTTCACCTTCCAGCCGGAGCCCTTCTTGGCCTCGAAGGCGATGTTGTCGAGCCGGTAGGTGGCGAAGTCGTACTTCTCCTTGCGCTCCTCGGTCACGGTGACGTTGGACAGGACGGCGTCGAACTTGGCGCTGTCCAGGCCGACGAAGAGGTTCTCCCAGGAGACCTCCTCGAACTGCGGCTTCAGGCCCAGGGTGTCGGCGACGAGCGTGGCGATGTCGATCTCGGAGCCGATCCGGGTCTTGTCGTCGGTGGCGTAGAAGCCGAGCGGCGGCGAGGCGTCCGCGCTGGCCCCGATCTTCAGCGTGCCGCGCTTGCGGATCGCCTCCGGTACGAGGTCGGCGGCGGCCGCGACTTTCTTGCCTCTGATGCGGTCCTGGTCGGGTCCGATGTTGACCCCGGTGTCCTTGTGGCCCTTGGGGGCGGCCAGGTCGCTGGAGGGGTCGGAGCCGCAGGCGGTGAGCAGACCGGTGGCGGTGAGCGTGGCGAGGGCGAGGGTGATGCTGCGGCGGACGGACACGTACGTACTCCTTGCGAGGGTCGGGAAGATGCGGGCGGGTCAGAGGACCTTGGAGAGGAACGCGCGGGTGCGTTCCTGGGTGGGGTTGTCGAGTACGTCGGCGGGCGGGCCCTGCTCGACGATGCGGCCCTCGTCCATGAAGACGACGGTGTCGGCGACCTCGCGGGCGAAGCCGATCTCGTGGGTGACGACGATCATCGTGGTGCCGCCGTGGGCCAGGTCCTTGATGACGTCGAGGACCTCGCCGACGAGTTCGGGGTCGAGCGCGGAGGTCGGCTCGTCGAAGAGCAGCAGGCGCGGTTCGAGGGCCAGGGCGCGGGCGATGGCGACGCGCTGCTGCTGGCCGCCGGAGAGCTGTCCGGGGTAGGCGGCCGCTTTGTCGGAGAGGCCGACCCGTTCGAGCAGCTTCTCGGCCGCCGCGACGGCCTCCTTGCGGGGGCGGCGCAGCGCCGAGACCGGCGCCTCGATGATGTTCTCCACGACGGTGAGGTGCGGGAAGAGGTTGAAGTTCTGGAAGACGAAGCCGATCTTGGTGCGCTGGCGCAGCACCTCGCGTTCGCGCAGCTCGTAGAGCTTGTCGCCGTCCCGGCGGTAGCCGACCAGGGTGCCGTCCACGCTGATCCAGCCCTGGTCGACCTTCTCCAGGTGGTTGATGGTGCGCAGCAGGGTGGACTTGCCCGAGCCGGAGGGGCCGAGGATGACGGTCACCTCGCCGGGCCGGACCGACAGGTCGATGCCGCGCAGCACCTCCAGGGAGCCGAACTTCTTGTGCACGGAGCGGATCTCGACCATGGCATCGCTGGGTGCGCTCATCGCACGGCCCCCTTGGCGTAGTGACGTTCGACGTAGTACTGGAGGACGGAGAGCGCGGTGGTCAGCAGGATGTACCAGACGGTGGCGACCATCAGCAGGGGCACCACCCGGCCGTTGCGGCCGTAGATCACCTGCACCTGGTAGAAGAGTTCGCCGATCGCCATGACGGAGACGATCGAGGTGCCCTTGAACAGCGAGATGATCTCGTTGGCGGCGTTGGGCAGGATGGAGCGCATCGCCTGCGGCAGGACGATCCGCCGCAGCTGCCGGAACTTGGGGATGCCGAGGGCGGCCGCCGCCTCCAACTGGCCGCTGCCGACGGCCAGTACGCCACCGCGCACGATCTCCGCCGCGTACGCCGCCTGGTGCAGGGCGAGGCCGAGGACGGCCGCGCTCGTCGCCCCGACGAGGTTCATCGTGTCGAAGGAGAAGAAGCCCGGCCCGAACGGGATGCCGAACTGCAACTCCTTGTAGAGGTAGGCGAGGTTGAACCAGAACAGCAGCTGCACGATGAGCGGGATCGAGCGGAACGCCCAGATGTAGCCGTACGCGACCGTCCTCAGGAACACGCTCGCCGACAGCCGCATGAAGGCCAGGACGACACCGAGCGCGAAGCCGATCGCCGTTCCGTAGACGGTCAGTTGGAGCGTGATCCAGACGGCCTTGAGGATGGTCGGCGCGGTGAAGAACTGCGCGAAGACGTCCCATTCCCAACCGGGGTTGGTGATCAGCCCGTTGAGGAACTGCGCCAGCAGGACGGCCGTCGCGACGATGGCGACCCACCGCCAGGGGTGGCGTACGGGCACGACGGTCAGCGCTTCGGGGTCCGCGCCGGGCCCGGCCGCCTTCACCGCGGTCGGTTCGGCGGGCGGATCGGCGGGCGGATCGGGTTCGGTGGATGGGTCGATGGGTGGATCGCTGGTCAGCGACATGAGTGGAGTCCTTGGGCGCTCAGGCGGCGGTGGTACGGGAAAGAGGCGGGCGGCAGGTCAGGAGGCGAGCCGGCCCCGACAGGAGAGGTCGCGCAGGAAGGTGAGCGCGGCGCGCGCGACCGCGTCGTTCTGCCGGAAGGCGGGCCCGCCGGTCCGGGGCCGGGTAAAAGCGCCGCTGCTGCGGGCGGTGGTGAACGGGCCCAGCGCGAAGCGGCGCGGGTGCGGGCGGCCCTCGCGGTCCAGCACCCGGCTGTCGGCCGGGTCCACGGAGAGCAGGCCGGTGTCGGTGACGGCGGCCCCGTCGTCGCGCAGGGCGCGCAGCAGCGGGCTCGCGGTGTGCCGGAGCGAGGGGTCGGGGAGGCGGGCCTCGACCAAGGCGCGGGCCTCGGTGTACGCGCCGGGGACGGTGGCGCTGGTGGCCCGGAAGACGCCGTGCTCCTCGTCGGTCTCCACGGTGAGGTCCGCGCCGAGGAAGCGGACGACGCCGACCCGGGAGAGGGCCAGGAGCTGCTGGAGGCGGGGTCCGGGCGGGCCGGAGGCCAGATAGCTGAAGAACCCGTGCCACCAGCCGCCGATGTCGCCGAGCCGGACGAGCTGGGCGTAGGCGGAGAGCAGCCCGAGGAAGACCGCGAGATCCTCGCTGTGCGCCGGGTCATGACGGCGGGTCAGGTCGGCGGTGATGTAGTCGCGCAAGGCTTCCTGGAGGGCCTCGGGCGAGTCGAGGCGGACCCCGTCGAGGGGCCGGTCGAGGGCGTCGAGGTCGAGCCGGTCGGCGGGGTCGGGCACGGCCTCGGCGACGATCCCGGCCAGCTCGGCGCTGCCCGGGTCGGCGGCGGCGTACTTCTCGGCGAAGACCTCGTGGGCCAGGGCGGTGCGCTCGGGGTGGGCGGTGAACAGCCGGTGGTAGTGGGCGTGGCCCAGCTCCTTCGCGACCGCCGGCCAGACATCGCGCCGGAAGTCGAGCGGCCCGGGCCGGCCCAGCAGCTCCTCGGTCCACGCCTGGTCCACGTACTTCGGCAGCGGCGGGCGTTCGCCGGTCCAGCCGTAGCCGATCTTCGCGTGGTACGGGACGCCGCGCCGCGATCCGACGTACAGCACGGGTTCGCGGCCCGACGGCAGGTAGACCCCGTCCTCGTGGCGTCCGCCACGCCCTTCGGTGAGCAGCACCATCAGATCGATGAAGGCGAGCCCGAAGCCCCGGACGATGACCGGCTCCCCGGGGCGCAGGGCCGCCAGGTCGCTGTCAGCGGTGAAGTCGGGCGGCAGGTGCACCAGATCGTGCCGCCGGGCGAAGGCCCCGAGCTCCTCCTGCTCGGGCTCCTTCTCGGCGTCCAGATGGCCCACGGTCAGCACGACGAGATCGGCGAGCAGAGGTTCGGCGCGGTCCTGGAGCCGGACGCGCTGGCGGCCGCCGCGCGCGCCGGTGACGGCGAGGGCGGTGGTGCGGTGCTCGTGCACGGTGATGCCGGGCGGCAGGGCGGCCAGGGCGCGGTCGTAGGTCCAGCGCAGATAGGCGCTCTGGAGGCGGCGGGTGGGGAAGTCCGCTCCGGCGAGGCCCTGTATCTCGGCCAGCACGGCGGGGTCCGCGTCCGGCACGACGCGGCCCGCGCGGACGTCCTCGGCCCAGGCGTCCAGGGCCGGGCCGGTCACGACGGGTCCGGCCAGTTCCACCGTCTCGTCGGTGAACATGGTGACGTCCTCGGCCATGGAGTTCATCCACAGCAGCGGCGACTGGTCGGGGCGCCAGATCCGTCCGCCGCCCGCCGGGTGGGGGTCGACCAGATGGATGTCCAGGCGCTGATCCCCGTACAGCTCACCGGCGTTGGCGGCGATGCGCTCGATGACGCCGGTGCCGCGGGGGCCGCCGCCGATCACTACGACGCTGGGGGCGGAGCTCATCGCGCACCCGCCGAGCCACGGGCGTAGTACCGCTCCACATAGCGCTGGCCGATGCTCAGCAGGGTGGTGACGAGCGCGTACCAGACGGTGGCGACGAGCAGCAGCGGGATGACCTGGTAGGTGCGGTGGTAGACGAGCTGGACGGAGTACAGCAGGTCCTGCACGGCGATGATGCTGACGATGGAGGTGCCCTTGAGCGTGCCGATCAGCATGTTCCCGGCCGGCGGCACGATGGAGCGCATCGCCTGCGGCAGCACGATGCGCCGGAACCGCCGCCAGGGTCCGAGGCCCAGGGACTGGGCGGCCTCCACCTGTCCACGCTCGACGGAGAGGATCCCGCCGCGCACGACTTCGGCGGCGTACGCGGCCTCGTGCAGCGTCAGCCCGATGACGGCGATGGTGACCGGGCCGAGGAGGCTGACCGTGGAGACGCCGAGGATCTGCGGATACAGGGCGCCGATGTTGAACCAGAACAGCAGCTGGACCAGGATCGGCGTGGACCGGAAGAGCCAGACGTAACCCCAACTGACCGCCTGGAGCACGGGGTTGCCGGAGAGCCGCAGGACGGCGAGGAGTGCGCCCAGCGCGAAGCCGAGCACCATGACCACCGCGGTGAGCCAGAGCGTGAGCCAGAGTCCGCGCAGGACGGGGACGGTGGCGAAGTAGGAGAGCACGACGTCCCACTGGAAGGCGTCGTTGCGGATGACGGAGTTCAGCGCCAGCGCAAGCAGCACGAGGACGACAACTGCCGCTGCCCAGCGGCCTGTTCGGCGTACGGGGACGATGCGCGGCACGACGTCGGCAGCGTCCTTGGCGAGCGTCGACGAAGAGGTGGGGGAAGAGGATGGAGAAGAAGGGGGCAGCGAGACGGTCTGCGGGGGCATGCGGAGGCTCCGTGGATGCTCAGATCGAACACGGGGCGTACCTTCACACCGAAAACCACACGGACCGGGCCCCTCAGCGCCGGTCCGCCTTCGAGATAAGCGGCGTACACCGGGCGTTGTCAAGCCTGTCCACACTGTGAGCCGTACATCTCACCTTGGTTGACGTGCACTCGGATGCCTGTTCCACTTGGCCCATGCATCCGCAGCAGTGGCTGGTCACCCGCTCCCACATCGACTTCGGTCGCGTGTGGTCCTCTTCCTGTTGAGCTGACCCTCTGCTGTCCGGTTCTTCCTGCTCACGCCGCTCCTCTCGGCGTTCGAGCCCCGTTCCTCGCGTGACTTCACCTTCACCACACCGCTTCGCCCTCCCCTCGCACCGCTGAACTTTCCCGCCGCCCCTCCGTGCCGCCGTGGCCCCGCGCCGCCGTGACCCGGAGGCGGTCGGCCTACCCTGACGAACCCGGAGAAGCACAGCCATGTCCCGATCCCGACATACCGCCCTGTTCGCTCTGATCACCGTGGCCGCACTGACGCTCACCGCCTGCGCCGAGCCGACCGACGCGGCGGGCGGCGGATCCGACAAGGGCGCCGCCAAGGGAAAGACCCCGACGACGGACGTGGTCTCGAAGGTGCAGAAGGACGAGGCCGCGGCGAAGCTGCTGCCGGCCGGGGTCCGTGAGGCGGGGACACTGCGGATCGCCTCTTCCGTCGGCGCCCCGCCCGGGGCCTTCTACGAGGAGGACGGCTCCACGCTGGCCGGCGCGGACATCGACTTCGCGGACGCGGCGGCCCGGGTGCTCGGGCTGAAGCTGAAGCGCGAGGTGGCGTCCTTCGAGGCGATCCTGCCGGCGCTCGGCAGCGGCAAATACGACCTGGGCACGGGGAACTTCGGCGTCACCGACGTACGCCGCAAGACGATCGACTTCGTGACGTACATCAACGACGGGCAGGGCTTCGCGGTCCGCGAGGACAGCGAGCTGAAGAAGGTCACCGACCTCACCCAGCTGTGCGGCCTCGACGTGGCCACCGGAGCGGGCACCACCTTCGAGGTGACGCTCCAGGAGAATCTGCCCCGGTGCGCGGAGGCGGGCAAGAAGCCGTACAAGGTCAAGACCTACTCCGACCAGGCGGCCGTCTGGATCTCGCTCCAGCAGAACCGCGCCGATGTGGTGATGTCCACCATCAACGGGCTGCGCTACGCGGTGAGCCAGCAGGAGGGGCTGCGCTTCCTCAACGAGTTCAAGCGGCTCGACGTGGGCTTCGCCTTCAAGAAGGGCACCCCGCTGGCCCCCGCCTTCCAGGCCGCGGTGAACCGGCTCAAGGAGGACGGGACCTACGACCGCATCCTGAAGAAGTGGGGCACCACCGAGTCCGGGATCGAGGCATCCGAGATCTCGCCGCCCGAGCTGAAGTGAGCTGAGGCGAGGTGAGGTGAGCCGACGTCAGCCCGGCAGCCGACGTCAGCCCGGCGCGCCTCAGCAGTCGCAGCCGCAGGACTCCCCGCAACAGCAGCAGCCCTCGCCGCAGTCGCCGCAGCAACCGCACGCCTCGCAGCAGTCGCCGCAGTTCTGGCACGGCGCCTGCCGCGGCTCCCTGGTCCAGGGGTCCTCGAAGCTCCCGCAGCACATCTGGCAGGTGCAGGCGAGCCCGGCCCACACCAGGCAGCCGGCGATCAGTCCACGCCGGTCGCGGGGCGGGCGCGGCGGGGGCGGGGCGGCCGGGCCGCCGGGCGGCGGGCCGTACGGATGGCCGGGCGTCGGACCGTACGGGTTCCCCGGCGGCGGCCCGAAGGAGCTGTCGGGCACCAGCAGCCCCTGCCCTTGGTGCTCCTGGCCCCGCTGGTGCGAGCAGGAGGAGGTGCCGAACGCCCGGTCGACCGAGCGCCGCAGCTCATGGGCGAGCAGGACGTGGACGAGCTTGCCGTCGGTGAACTCCACCTCGCGCAGGGCGAGCCGTACGCCGTGCAGCGCGTCGTCGCAGAGCCGGCGCGCCTCGGAGAGCGGGGTGCCGGTGGCGGTGAGCGGGTTCCAGGCGCCCGACGCGGCGTCGGCCTCCCGGTCCTCCACGGCGTCCAGCAGATGCGCGAGCCGCCCGAAGAGCCGCCCGGCCTCCGCGAGCGGTGCGGCGTTCCGCGGCTTCCCGGCGAGCACGGCGGTGTGCGCGAAGGCGGCCGCGGTGGCGGTCTCGGTGGGTTCGGTGACCGTCAGCAGCGGGGTGCCGAGCCCGGCGAGCGTCTCGATTCCGGTCTGCCGGTCGACCGCGTCGACCAGGAGCGCGGTGTCGAAGCCGAGGGCCGCCCCGGTCCGCGCGCCCGCCCGGTCCCATCCGGCGGCGACCCGGCGTGCGGCGGCGGCGACCGGGCGGCGGGCCAACAGCCCGTCCCGGTCGGCGACGTGGTCGCGGACCTTGGCCGAGGCGAGGACGAGCGAGACGGCGGCGGCGAGCCTGGCGCCCTCGCCCTTGGCGACCGGCGCGGTGCGCATGGCGCGCAGCGGGCAGGGGCCCGCGGTGCGGCGGCCCTCGGGCGTGCGGCCCGCCTGAGCCTCCGTCAGGACAGAGACGATCAGGCCGTCATAGTTCGTGACGATCCGGGCGAACTGTCCGTGATCCGCCCTCAGGGCCAGGCAGAGACCGCAGAGATGGGCCATCCACTCGACTCGGAGGCCTTCGGAGAGGCGGTGGGTGCAGGGCCTGACGATTCCGAACACGACGATCCCCCGGGAGCCGTTCAGCCGGTGCGCGACGCTCGCGCACCGAGGCGTCGTGCATCGTATCGAGCCATCCGTTCACCCGTACGTCGGCAGGATCACCCGTACGGCTCGACGCATCATATTTTCTTTTCGCAACCCCCCTTATGCGGGACGAACCCTGACGAATCGCCACATCCTCTGCACCAGTAGCGTCACGAATCGCCTGCGAGCCGACTATCTACTTGGCGCGCTATCCGCATCATGGACGACCATAGGGATACGAAAGAGATGCGGAACGCCACAGAACCGCGGTGAGAGGAGGCGTCCATGGGATCGGTGCGCAAGGCGAGTGCCTGGCTGGGCCTCGTGGAGGACAACGACGAGCGGTACTACGACGACGAGTACAACGAGGGTGCGGAGACCGGCACGGGCCACCAGGCGGCCTGGACCACCGACCCGCGGGTGCAGGTGGCCGCGGAGGCGGCCGAGGAGCAGGACCGCCGGATCGCGACGGTGACCCCGGACAGCTTCCGGGACGCCCGGGCCATCGGCGAGCTCTTCCGGGACGGCGTCCCGGTGATCGTCAACCTCACGGCCATGGACCCCGCCGACGCCAAGCGCGTGGTGGACTTCGCCGCCGGGCTGATCTTCGGCCTGCGCGGCTCGATCGACCGGGTGGCCACCCGGGTCTTCCTGCTGTCCCCCGCCGACACCCAGGTGGTGGCGGGCGAAGCCGCCGGCCGCAAGGCCGACGGCTTCTTCAACCAGAGCTGAGCAGGGCGCTCGCCGGAAAGATCCGGTCAGCGCCTCCGGTCGACACGTCCCTTCGGACGCGTCGTGATCACCGGAAGGCGTCGAGACCGGTGAGCGCCTTGCCCAGTACCAGCTGGTGCATCTCCACGGTGCCCTCGTAGGTGAGCACCGATTCCAGGTTCGTGGCGTGCCGCATCACCGGGTACTCCAGCGAGATCCCGTTGGCCCCGAGGATCGTGCGCGAGGTGCGGCAGATCTCGATCGCCTCCCGCACATTGTTCAGCTTGCCGAAACTGACCTGCTCCGGTCGGAGCCTGCCCGCGTCCATCCGGCGGCCCAGGTGGTGGGCGAGCAGGATGCCCTTGTGCAGCTCCAGGGCCATGTCCGCCAGCTTGGCCTGGGTGAGCTGGAAGCCGCCGATCGGCCGGCCGAACTGCTCCCGGCTCCTCGCGTAGTCGAGGGCCGACTCGAAGCTGGCCCGCGCCGCGCCCATGGCGCCCCAGACGATGCCGTAGCGCGCGTGGCTCAGACAGCTGAGCGGGCCGCGCAGCCCCTTCGCGTCCGGCAGCACCGCGTCGGCCGGCAGCCGCACCTCGTCCATCACCAGCTCGCTGGTGACCGAGGCGCGCAGCGACCACTTGTGGTGGATCTCGGGCGCCGAGAAGCCGGGGGTGTCGGTCGGGACGACGAAGCCGCGGATGCCGCGGCCGTCCTCGCCCTCGTCGGTCTGCGCCCAGACGACCGCGACCCCGGCGACCGAGCCGTTGGTGATCCACATCTTGCGGCCGGTGAGGATCCAGTCCTCGCCGTCGCGCTTGGCGTACGTCCGCATCCCGGCCGGGTCGGAGCCGTGGTCGGGCTCGGTCAGGCCGAAGCAGCCGATGATCTCGCCCGCCGCCATGCCGGGCAGCCACCGCTGCTTCTGCTCCTCGGAGCCGAAGCGGTGGATCGCGTACATGGCGAGCGAGCCCTGTACGGAGACGAGCGAGCGGATCCCGGAGTCGGCGGCCTCCAGCTCCAGGCAGGCCAGTCCGTACTGGACTGCGCTGGCCCCGGCGCAGCCGTACCCGTCGAGCGACATGCCGAGCGCGCCCAGGGCGCCGAGCTCGCGGGCCAGCTCGCGGATTCCGGGCAGCTCGCCCTTCTCGTACCACTCGGCGATGTGCGGCAGGACGCGGTCGGTGGCCCAGGTGCGGACGGTGTCGCGGATCGCGAGGTCGTCCGCGCCGAGCAGGTCGTCGATGCCGAGGGGATCCGAGGCGTCGAACGGCGGGAGCTTCGACGGCTTCGCGGACTCGGTGCTGGACATGAGGGTGCCTCCGGCGGCTCGCACGGTGCTCGGAGGGACCGGGAGACGCCCACCCTCCGAAAACTAGCAGTGGTAGTCAGGGCGTCGTGCTGACGTTACGGCTCAGTGTGCCGCTCGTCCAGAGCCGGTCGCCTCGGCCGGTTCGCGGCGCGCGGGCAGCATCGGGCGCGGGGCCGGGCGGTCCCGGCCGGCCGGACGGACGGCTTCGGCGGCCCGCGGGCCGGGGGCCTCGGCCTTCGCCCGGGGCCCGAAGGCATCCGGCTCGGCCCGGCGGCAGGGCTCCTTCGGCGGGCAGTCCATGACCTTCGGCAGCCGCAGCGCGGCCAGCGCCCCGAGCAGCAGCAGCCCCGCGCTGACGAAGAGGGTGATGTGGAGTCCGCCGATGAAGGCGTGCCGGGCCGTGGAGCGCAGCAGGTCGCCCATCGGGCCGCCGAGCTGCGCGGCCACCTGGTAGGCCTCGCCCAGCGAGTGGGAGGCCTCCGCACCGGCGCGGGCGGGGACGCCCTTCTGGTGCAGGGAGGCGAGGCCGGGGGCGTAGGCGGCGTTCATGACGCTGCCGAGCAGGGCGATGCCGAGGCCCGCGCCGAGCTGGTAGGAGGTCTCTCCTATCGCCGCCGCGCCGCCCGCCCGCTCCGGCGGGGCGTCGCTGAGCATCGACTCGTACGCCCCGAAGAGCGTGGTCTGCAGTCCGAAGCCGAGCAGGACGAAGGCGCAGGTCAGCAGCGCGGGCCGGTCGTGCTGGCCCATCGAGGTGAGCAGCAGCACCGAGGACGCGGTGAGGACGAAGCCCCAGCCGACCATGCGGCGGGGGCCGATGCGGCGCAGGGTGTACGAGCCGGTGGCGCCCGCGGCCATCGCCGCGAAGGTCAGCGGCAGCAGCCGCAGCCCGGTCTCCAGCGGGCTGAGCCCCAGCACCAGCTGGAGGTACTGGACGGCGATCAGCTGGAGGCCGACCAGCGCCAGCATGGCGAGCACGATGCAGCCGACGGCGGTGGAGAACGCCGGGCGGGCGAACATCGAGATGTCGATCAGCGGATGCCTGCGGCGCTTCTGGCGGCGTACGAAGAGGATCAGCAGCGCGAGTCCGAGGGCCAGCGGGCCCAGCGAGACCGGGTCCAGGAGCCCCGCGCCGCCGCCCAGGCGCTTGACGCCGAGGACGACGCCGAGCACGCCCGCCGCGGCCGTCAGCGCGCCCAGCACGTCCCACGGGCCGTCGTCGCCGCCGCGCGACTCGGGCAGCAGCCAGCGGCCCAGCGGAAGGATCACGGCCATCAGCGGGATGTTGATCAGGAAGACCGAGCCCCACCAGAAGTGCTCGACGAGGAAGCCGCCGACGACCGGTCCGGTGGCGGCGCCGACCGCGGCGACCGCGGTCCACACGCCGATGGCGAGCGCCCGCTCCCGGCGGTCGGGGAAGACCTGGCGCAGGATCGACAGCGTGGCGGGCATGATCATCGCGCCGCCGACGCCGAGGAGGGCGCGGGCCGCTATCAGGACGGCGGGGGTGTCGGCCGTGGCGGCGAGCGCGGAGGCGACGCCGAACAGCGCGTAGCCGAGGAGCAGCACGCGCCGTCTGCCGATCCGGTCACCCAGCGTGCCGAAGAGGATGAGCAGCGAGGCGCAGACGAGGGGGTAGGCGTCGACGATCCACAGGAGGGCCGTGCCGCTCGGGCGCAGGTCCTCGGTGAGGGACGGAACGGCGACATGGAGCACGGTCGCGTCCAGTGCGACGACCAGGAGACTGAGGCAGAGGACCACGAGGACGACCCAGCGGTTGGCGTCGTCGGCGGCTTTGCGCAGCCGGACCCCGGCCGTGGTCGTCCCGGACATCTACGTACCTCCCGATGAGTCCCTCGCGCTCGGCGGACCGACGGTGACGTGGGGTGCGCGTCCCTCGGGCCCGGCATCGACGGGCGAGTGAGCCGTCAGCGTACGCGAGTTCGGTGTGGTCACACGTGGTGCAGGTCATACCGCGGTCCGCCGCACAGTGTGGCGTACGCCATTCCGGGCCGGGTCGGGGGGCTCCCGCCCGAGGGGCCCGGAGCCCTGCGGGGGCGGGGTCCTGACGGGTGGGGCGGGGCGTGCGGCGACGGCGTGCGCCTCCCCCGAATGGCGGGATCAATTGCCGCGGATTTTGGTGCGACTCTTTTTCCGAGAGATCAAACACGCTTACGAACGGAACCGGCGGGCTATTGGCCGCAAGATCACGGAGATTCTTCTCCGCGCCCGGAAAAGACGCCGTTCCGAGACAAAGTCCACATCACATCGTCATCACAAAGAGCCCGGATTGGCCTGCTCGCACACTCACTCGCTGTAACGTCGATTGGGTGCGTACCGACATCTTTGCCCGGCTGGACCGGGAGCCGGAACCGCCGAAGATAGAGGCACCGCGGATGAGCCGTCACCGCATCGCCCTCTTCGGCGGGACGTTGGCGTTCTATCTCGCCATCGTCTGGGCGGTGCTGATCACGTCCTGGCTGGTCGCCCTGGACTGGAAGGTCATGCTGTTCCGGCCCTACCAGCAGTGGCCCGAGCTCCACGCCTTCCTGGACTACTACGTCGTGCTGGGCCAGCGCGGCCCCACGGCGGTGATGGTCGCCTGCTGGCTGGGCTGGCGCTCCTGGCGTCAGCACACGCTGCGGCCGCTGCTGGTCCTCGGCACGTCCCTGCTGCTGCTCAATGTGACGGTGGGCGCGGTCAAGCTGGGGCTGGGGCGGCTCGGCCCGCACTACGCGACGCAGATCGGCTCGGCCGAGATGTTCGCCGGCGGCGATATATTTCCTTCCGGGCACACCGCGAACGCCGTCGTGACCTGGGGAATCCTCGCCTATCTGGCCACCACGCCGCGGGCCAGGCGCTATCTGTCGGCGGTGTCCGCGACGGTCTCGCTGGGCGTCGGCCTCACCACCGTGTACATCGGTACGCACTGGCTCAGCGATGTCGTCCTGGGCTGGGCGGCCGGTCTGCTCATCCTGCTGGCGCTGCCCTGGTTCGAGCCGCTGATCGCCCGGACCGAGGCCTGGATCTTCGCGATGCGCGAGCGGTGGCGGGAGCGTCGCGGCGGCGTCCGTCCGACGCCCGTGGCCGATGCCGGGCCGCAGCCGGTGCTGCTGCCGCAGTCGATGGCCACCGACGGTCTCACCGCCGAGGCCGTGACCGCCCCGGCCGAACCGGTGCTTCCCGCCGGGCATCCGGCGGGCTCCAGGGCCCGGGCACACACCGGGCACCCCGCGCGTCCGGGCGGTATGCCGGTCGCCCCGGCGGGCGTCCGCCGTCCGCCGCCGCACACGGAACGCGGCCCGCGCGGCACCGGCAGCCCGGCCCGCCCGATGTCCGGCGGCTGACCCCACCGCTCCCCCGAGACCTCAGGGACGGCACGCACCACCTCGCTCCGTACGCCGAAGGCCCCGACCGCGGTCGGGGCCTTCGGCCGTCGGGGCCCGGACGCGGCGCGGCGGGTCAGCCCACCCAGCAGCGCGTCACGGTGCCGCCCTCGACCTGGAAGTTGATGCGGCCGTGACGGAACTCCATGGTGAGGAACGTGCCCGGAGGAACGGCCCGGACCGTGTCCCAGCCTCGGCTCCTGGCCTGCCGCTCGGCGGCGTCGGCGGCGAGGCCGACGTACGAATCGGCGGCGTCGTCCGGCTGTGCTGGAGGGGTCGGTAGAGATGCCATGCCTTCACCGTAGGCGGCCCCGGACCGTGACGGAAGGCCGGGCCGCAAGGGCGTCCCCCTGCATCTCCACATGCCATGGCGGTCACGCTTGTGTCACAGGATCCCCACACGCGTATACGCGGTTCGATTCACTCGAACGGACCGGCCGGAAGCATCGGCGCGCATTAACGAGAACCTCTCTTCACCGGCGGCAAGGGGGTGTCGGCAGCGTTCCGGAATCATGGGGGTGACCTGCTTCTTTTCCCATCCCGGGGGAACGTCACCCAAATGGCCGGGGCACCGGAATTTCCCGCCCGCGTAAACCGGGCTTTCCTTTCCGCACGTTTCCCTCACCCCGCCCGGAGTCTCACGGTCCGTCGAGCGCGCGGGTGAGCCGGTCCCGCGCGTCCCGCATCACCTCGGTGAGGGCGGGAGGCTCGACGACCTCGAAATCGATGCCCATCATCAGCACATGGATCACCAGCACGGTGAGGTCCGACGCCCCCGCGGTCAGCCGGCAGGTGTCCTCGTCCACGGCCTCCAGCACCCCGGCGGACGGCGACACCCGCCGGGCGGCCTCCGCCAGCGGAGCCTTCAGCAGGATCACGGCCCGGGCCGCGTACGCCGAGACCGCGACGCCCCGGGAGACGTACGCCGCCAGATCCTCCGCGGGCGGGGTGCGGGGGCTGAAGCGGGGGCCGTGCGGCGGGGTCGGGGTGATCCGGTCCACCCGGAAGGTGCGCCAGTCCGCCCGCTCCAGGTCCCAGGCCACGAGGTACCAGCGGCGCTCGGTGCAGACGAGCCGGTGCGGTTCGACCGTACGGCGCGAGAGCTCCCCGCCATGGGTCCGGTAGGCGAACCGCAGCCGCTCGGCGTCCCGGCAGGCCCCGGCCAGCTCGGTGAGCACACCGGGGTCGACCGCGGAGGCCTCCGGGCCGTGCAGCATCGGCACGGTGAACGCGCCGAGCGCGCCCACCCGGCGGCGCAGCCGGTTCGGCAACACCTGTTCGAGCTTGGCCAGCACGCGCACGGAGCTCTCGCCGATGCCCTCGACGCCGTGTCCGGCCGCCGTGCGCAGACCGACGGCGACCGAGACGGCCTCCTCGTCGTCCAGCAGCAGCGGCGGCAGTTCGGCGCCCGCCCCGAGCTGGTAGCCGCCGCCGGTGCCGCGGCTGGCGTTCACCGGGTAGCCCAGTTCGCGCAGCTTGTCGACGTCCCGGCGCACGGTGCGCGGGGTGACGCCGAGCCGGTCGGCGAGGTCGGCGCCGGACCAGTCCCGGTGGGCCTGGAGGAGTGAGAGCAGGCGCAGCAGTCGTGCGGAGGGCTCCAACATGCGGGCGAGTCTGCCAGGAGCAGCGGACAGATCCTGTCCGCTGTCCGCTTGCTGTCCTCCGGCTACGGCCGTGGGGCCGTCATGCGGACTTTCCTCTGCGGAGCACGTCGGCAGCCCTGTAGCGCAGGGCGTAGGCCCCGTCGAGGACGCTGCCCCGGGTGCGGTGCAGCGCGGTGCTCAGGGCGCCGTGTCCGCGCCCCTGGGCACCGCGGGCGACGAGTTCCGTGTACAGGCTCTCGTGGCGCTCGGCGATCCGCGCCGGGTCGAAGCGGGCCGAGGCGCTCAGCGCGGCCCCGCCCATCCGGTGGCGCAGTTCGTCGTCCTCGATCAGCTGGAGCAACGCGGCGGCGATCGCGTCCGGGTCGCCGACCGGCACCAGACGCCCGTCGACCCCGTCCTCGATGATCTCGGCCGGTCCGTGCGGGCAGTCGGTGGCGACGACCGGCAGACCGCCGCGCATCGCCTCGACGATCGTCATGCCGAAGGACTCGCGGTCCGAAGTGACGGCGGCGATCGACCCCTTGGGCCACTCGGCCTCCATCGGGTTGACCGAGCCCATCAGGAACACCTGGCTGTGCAGGCCGAGTTCGTCGATGAGGGTGCGCAGCGACGCCTGTTCGTTGCCGGTCGCGTCCCCGCCGCCGTAGATGCGCAGCCGCCAGTCCGGGCGGGCCGCGGAGACCTGGGCGAAGGCCCGCACCAGGAGGTCGTAGCGCTTGACCCGATGCAGCCGGCCGGCCGCGACGACCCACTTCAGGTCGCCGCCCGCGGGCGGGCAGGCGGGCTCGGGCACGGCGTTGGGGATGGTCTCGATCCGCAGGCCCGGCAGCTTCAGCCTGCTGCGGTAGTCGTCCGCGTCGGCGCGGGTGACGGTGGTCAGCGCGTCGAGCAGCGTGTACCGGTGGGCGATCTCGCGGCGCAGCCGGTAGCTGTGGCTGTCCAGCGTCAGATGCTCCTGCCCGACGCGCACCGGTCCGCGACGGGTCTGCCGGCTGAGGTGCACGTTGAGCCCGGGGCGGGTGCCGACGACGACGTCGGCCTCGATTCCCTGGAGATGGGCGGCGATGCGGGCGTCGGTGAGCCTGCTGTACTGCTTGTGCCTGCTGTCCCCGCGCGGGAACACCACGGCGGGCCGGGCGTGTTCGGCGTCGTCGCCGTCGTACGTCGCGCTCTTCTTCCGCAGATCGACGAGGTGGCGCATCGTCACGCCCTCGGGCGCGCCGAGGACGGGGGCGTCACGGTGCCGGAAGACGGACACGATCTCGACGTCGTGCTGCTCGGCGAGCGTACGGGCGAGTGTGAACGTCGTCCGGATCGTTCCTCCGATTCCGTAGGCATTGTGCAGAAGAAAAGAAATATGCATGGTGTAGCTGTTTCCCCCTGTCGATCCGACCTGTCAAGACTGTACTTCCGGGCGCATTTCCGTCCGGAATACACCGGGAATCCCGGAGCGTCTGGAAAATCGCGCACGAGATCCCCGTTCCGCCGCCGGGACCACCACTGACCTGCGGGTTCCGGAATCTGTTGATCCGGATGGCCGCAGGCCCGGAAGTCACGGGACCGCGCCTGCGGGCCACCGGTGCGGTTACACCGATCGCCTGCCCGCCATCCGTTGGCCAACGCTTTCCTTCGAGCTTGACGTGGGTCAATGCCGGTAGGTTGCCTGCGTCCGGGTAAAAGATTCCGGACGGGTGCGACGGGCCGTGTGCCGGACTGCACGACGAGCCGTGCGACGAACCGTGGGACGAGCTGTGCGGCCGCCCGTGGGTCGACTCCTCGATGTACCGATGTGTCGACCTGTTCCCCACTTCCGTACGCCCCGGTGCGTGACCCCGGCCACGGATCCCGCGTTGTCTCTTCATGAGCCGGGAACCACCCGGCCCACGCACCGAGTTCGAGGAGCCCCCGTGCCGCGCATGCTCGACGTCAGCCAGGACGTACGCGCCGAGATCGGCGACGACGAAGCCGACCGGCTGCTCGTCGGCGACAACGCCCCGGGCAGTTACGACTGCACCTCCTGCCGCACCCCCGGCGACTCCGACCAGGAACGCACCAGCACGGTGCTGTTCATCGGCGACGAGACCGCCGTCCTCGCGTTCGCCCACGCGACGTGCATCCCCTCGCAGGTCGTCAAGGTCGCGGAGGACCAGCTCCAGGGCGCGGTGCGCAGCATCACCGGCAGCGAGCAGACGAATACGGAGGGGCTCATGCCCGAACAGGCCGTCCTCGGCATCACCAGCGGACTCGTCCTCATCGAGGACGATCTCCGCCCGGCCCTGGTCGTCGAACCGACCGGCCCGGTCGCCCGGCCCGGTACCGACGGCAGCGGGGGCGACGAGTTCCTCCAGCTGCTGCTGGAGCAGGGCTTCCGCCCCGCCCCCGACATGAACCGGCTGCCGGAGGTCCTTCCGGGCTGGTCCGTGCTGCTGGCGGTGGGCCAGCTGCACGCCGTGCTCCAGCCGAGCGCCGGCGGCGGCAACCCGGTCGCCTGGTGGCAGGCGCACCAGCCGCTCCAGGTGACCGACGGCTGGCGGGCCGCGGTCAACAAGTCGCAGACGGTCCTCGTCTTCGCCGCCCCGGCCGGCACCATCGGCCAGCAGCCGCGCGAGGACCTGCTCCGGGACGCCCTGGAGAAGGCCGCGGTCAACGGGCTCCTGGTCGCCGCGTCGATGCCGCTGGCCGGGACCTGATCATGTCCGCCCAGCTCGGGCACCCCCGCCGAACAGCGATTTCTCCGGCGGGGCCGCATCCGACGGGCGGTGAGGTCGTTGGCACCTACGTGCACTCATACGACTCCTCCCGCCAGCATCAGAGTCAGATCCCTGCCATGCGCCCTTCGCAGGATCCGTCGGGGGGCGTGTCCCCCACCCCGATCTACGACGCGCTGTACTCCGAGTACCGGCGCTCGTTCCGGGCGTTGCCGGGCGACCGCAGCGGCGAGGAGAATCTCGGCTTCCCGGCCTTCGGCGCCGGTCTCTTCGCCTCCAGGACTCCGTTGAGCGGTCACCCCACCGCCTCCGGGCACGGAAACGGCCACGGCGGGCACGGCGGACACAACGGCCAGAGCGGCGGCAGCAGCGGCGGCGGCCAGAGCCAGCACACCGGGACGCTCGGCGCCTGGCAGCGGGTGGGGCGGCACGCCGGGCGGCCCCGGCCCGCGGCGCTGCCGCCGGGGTCACGCGACTCCTGAGGCCGGACGGACAAGGGCCGCACGGCTCAGGCCGCACGACGAAGCCCCGGACGCTCTCGCGAGAGCGTCCGGGGCTTCGTCGTGCGGTGTGCGCCGGGTGCTACTTGTTGCGGCCGCGCTTCTCGCGGACCCGGACCGAGATGTGGATCGGGGTGCCCTCGAAGCCGAACTCCTCGCGCAGCCGGCGCTCGACGAAGCGGCGGTAGCCGTGCTCCAGGAAGCCGGAGGCGAAAAGCACGAAGCGCGGGGGCTTGGTGCCCGCCTGCGTGCCGAAGAGGATGCGCGGCTGCTTGCCGCCGCGGATCGGGTGCGGGTGGGAGGCGACGATCTCACCGAGGAAGGCGTTGAGCCGGCCGGTGGGAACGCGGGTCTCCCAGCCCTCGATCGCGGTCTCGATCGCCGGAACCAGCTTCTCCATGTGCCGGCCGGTGAGGGCCGAGACGTTGACGCGCGGGGCCCAGGAGATCTGCGCGAGCTCCGTCTCGATCTCGCGCTCCAGGTAGTAGCGGCGCTCCTCGTCGAGGGTGTCCCACTTGTTGAACGCGATGACGAGGGCGCGCCCGGCCTCCACGGCCATGGTGATGATGCGCTGGTCCTGGACGCTGATGGACTCGCTGGAGTCGATCAGGACGACGGCGACCTCGGCCTTCTCCACGGCGGCGGCCGTACGGAGCGAGGCGTAGTAGTCCGCGCCCTCCTGGAGGTGGACGCGGCGGCGGATGCCGGCCGTGTCGATGAACTTCCAGGTGATGCCGCCGAGCTTGATCAGCTCGTCGACCGGGTCGCGGGTGGTGCCGGCCTGCTCGTTGACGACGACCCGGTCCTCGCCCGCGACCTTGTTCAGCAGGGAGGACTTGCCGACGTTCGGGCGGCCGATCAGGGCGATCCGGCGGGGGCCGCCGAGCGCGGTGCCGAACTTCTGGGCCGGGGCGTCCGGCAGGGCTTCCAGGACCGCGTCCAGCATGTCGCCGGTGCCGCGGCCGTGCAGCGAGGAGACCGGGTAGGGCTCGCCGAGGCCCAGCGACCACAGGGCGGTGGCGTCCGCCTCGCCGCTCTGGCCGTCGACCTTGTTGGCGCACAGGACGACGGGCTTGCCGGCCCGGCGCAGCAGCTTGACGACGGCCTCGTCGGTGTCGGTGGCGCCGACGGTCGAGTCGACGACGAAAACGACCGCGTCGGCCGTCTCGATGGCGTACTCGGCCTGAGCGGCGACGGAGGCGTCGAGGCCCAGCACGTCCTGCTCCCAGCCGCCGGTGTCGACGACCTTGAAGCGGCGTCCGGCCCACTCGGCCTCGTAGCTGACGCGGTCGCGGGTGACGCCGGGCTTGTCCTGCACGACGGCCTCACGGCGGCCGATGATCCGGTTCACCAGGGTCGACTTGCCGACATTGGGGCGGCCGACCACGGCGAGCACGGGGAGCGGGCCGTGACCGGCCTCGCCGAGGGCGCCCTCGACCTCCTCGGGGTCGAAGCCTTCCTGCGCGGCGAGCTCCATGAACTCCGCGTACTCGGCATCGCCAAGTTCTCCGTGCTCGTGGCCCGAGCCGTCGGAGTGAATCTGGTCGTTCATGAAGTCCGTTCCTCTTTGCATCATCATCGATGGGCCGCGATCAGCGCGGCCCACTACTCAAGTACTCAAGTCTGGCCTATCGCCCGGTGAGGCGCTTGGCACTTTCCAGGTGGGCGGTGAGCCTCTCCTGGATCCGCAGGGTCGCCTCGTCCAGCGCCTTGCGCGTACGCCGCCCGTCACCGGCGCTCGCGTCGAACGCGTCGCCGAAGACGACGTCGACCCGGCTGCGCAGCGGGGGCAGCCCCCGTATCAACCGTCCGCGGCGCTCGGTGCTTCCCAGGACGGCCACGGGAACGATGGGCGCCCCGCCCCGTACCGCGAAGTACGCGAGTCCGGCCCGCAGCGAGGCGAAGTCTCCTTCGCCCCGGGTGCCCTCCGGAAAGATCCCGAGGACTCCGCCGTCCTCCAGTACGCCGAGCGCGTGGCTGATGGCGGTGCGGTCGACGGTCGTACGGTCCACCTCGATCTGGCCGATCCCGTGCAGGAACGGGTCGAGGGGGCCGACGAACGCCTCTTTCTTGATCAGGAAGTGCACCGGCCGGGGTGCGGTGCCCATCAGCATCGGTCCGTCGATGTTGTGGGAGTGGTTCACCGCGAGTATGACGGGTCCGGCGGCGGGCACCCGCCAGGCGCCGAGCACCCGGGGCTTGAACAGCCCGTACATCAGGCCGATGCCGATGGACCGCCCGACGGCCGCCCCGCGCAGCGTGGGCGCGCCTGTGGCATCGCTCACGCGGCGACCCGCTTCCCCTCGACGAGGGTGACGACGCACTCGATGACCTGCTGGAGGGTCAGCTCGGTGGTGTCCACCTCGACGGCGTCGTCCGCCTTTGCGAGCGGCGAGGTCTTACGGCCGGAGTCGGCGGCGTCCCGCTTGATCAGGGCCTCACGGGTGGCGGTCAGGTCCGAGCCCTTGACCTCGCCGCTGCGGCGGGCGGCGCGGGCCTCCGGGGAGGCGGTGAGGAAGATCTTGAGGTCGGCGTCGGGCAGCACGGTGGTGCCGATGTCCCGGCCCTCGACGACGATGCCGCCGGTCGCGGCCGCGGCGATGGAGCGCTGGAGCGCGGTGATGAGGGTGCGCACCTCGGGGACGGCGCTGACGGCGCTGACCTTGGAGGTGACCTCCTGGGTGCGGATCGGGCCCGAGGCGTCCTCGCCGTCGACGGTGATCGTCGGGGCGGCGGGGTCGGTGCCGGAGACGATCACGGGCTTGGCGGCGGCGGTGGCGATCTCCTCCGGGTTGCCCACGTCGATGCCGTTGTTCAGCATCCACCAGGTGATGGCCCGGTACTGCGCGCCCGTGTCCAGGTAGCTCAGGCCGAGCTTGGCGGCGACGGCCTTGGAGGTGCTCGACTTGCCGGTGCCCGAGGGCCCGTCGATGGCGACGATCACGGAGGGGCGTGCGGTTTCCACGGTGGTGGACACCTTCCTGGTACACGGGGCGGGGCGGACGGGCCTGCGGGCGGCCTCGTACCAGGTTACCGAGTACCGGGCGTGCCCTTGTACCCCGTACGGGGGAGGCGGGCCACCCGGGCGGGGGTGGCGCCGCTCCCTTCGTACGTGACCGGGGTCGGCCGTTCGTACGGGACCGGGTCAGCCGCGGATCGACCAGCCGCGTTCCTGGAGGGCCGCGCCGAGGACCGGGGCGGCGCTGGGCTCGACCATGATCTGGACGAGGCCCGCCTGCTGGCCGGTGGCGTGCTCGATCCGGACGTCCTCGATGTTGACCCCGGCCCGGCCGGCGTCGGCGAAGATCGCGGCCAGCTCGCCGGGCTTGTCGCCGATCAGGACGGCGACGGTCTCGTAGGCGGTGGGGGCCGCGCCGTGCTTGCCGGGGACCCGGACGCGGCCGGCGTTGCCGCGCCGCAGGACGTCCTCGATGGCGTCGGTGCCCGCGCGCCGCTTCTCCTCGTCGGCGGAGTGCAGGCCGCGCAGCGCGGTCACGGTCTCCGCCAGGTCGGCGGCGACCCCGGCGAGGACGTCGGCGACCGGGCCGGGGTTGGCGGAGAGGATCTCCACCCACATCCGCGGGTCGGAGGCGGCGATCCGGGTGACATCGCGGATGCCCTGGCCGCACAGGCGTACGGCCGTCTCGTCGGCCTCCTCCAGCCGGGCGGCGACCATGGAGGAGATGAGCTGCGGGGTGTGCGAGACGAGGGCGACGGCCCGGTCGTGGGCGTCGGCGTCCATGACGACGGGGACGGCCCGGCACAGGGCGACCAGCTCCAGCGCGAGGTTGAGCACCTCGGTGTCGGTGTCCCGGGTCGGGGTGAGGACCCAGGGGCGGCCCTCGAAGAGGTCGGCGGTCGCGGCGAGCGGCCCCGAGCGCTCCTTGCCGGCCATCGGGTGCGTACCGATGTACGGGGTGAGGTCGAGGCCGAGCGCCTCCAGCTCGCGGCGCGGGCCGCCCTTGACGCTGGCGACGTCCAGGTAGCCGCGGGCCACCCCGTCGCGCATCGCCCGGGCCAGGACGGCGGCGGTGTGCGCGGGCGGTACGGCGACGATCGCCAGGTCGACGGGGCCCTCCGGCTGCTCGTCCGTGCCTGCGCCGAGCGCGGCGGCGGTCCGGGCGGAGGCCGGGTCGTGGTCGACGAGGTGCACCTGGACACCGCGGCCCGCCAGTGCGAGGGCGGCGGAGGTGCCGACGAGCCCGGTTCCGATGACGAGGGCGGTTCTCACTGGGCGATGTCCTTGCGCAGGGTGGCGGTGGCGCCGAGGTAGACATGGCTGATCTCGGCGCGCGAGAGATAGGTCTCGACGTGCACGAGGATACGGACCACCCGGGGCATGGCCCCGTCGATGTCCAGCTCCTGGGCACAGATCAGGGGGACGTCGACGATGCCGAGGCCGCGGGCGGCGGCGGCCGGGAAGTCGCTGTGCAGATCGGGGGTGGCGGTGAACCAGATGCTGATCAGGTCGTCGGCGACGAGCTCGTTGCGCTCCAGGACGGCGGTCAGCAGCTCACCGACCCGCTGGTCCATGTGCCCGGCCTCGTCCCGGTCCAGCTGGACGGCGCCCCGGACCGCTCGTACCGCCACGTCGTACTCCTCGCTCTTCGCTGCTCCACCGCGTCTCCGGCCCGGCGCCCGATGGCGCGGCCGGCTGCTCTCCTCAGCCTAGATCGGCCGCGGCGGACGCGATCACGGTGTTCCGTCCGTGAGACGGGCGGTGGCGTGCACGGCCAGGAGCATCCGCCAGATCCGGGCGGCGAGGGCGTCGGGGGCGGCGGTGGTGCGCCCGTGCACCCAGTCGGCGAGCACTCCGGTGAAGAGTCCGGCGACGGCGCTCGCGGTGAGGTCCTGGCCGGGCTCGCCCAGGCGGCGGGCGCGCAGCTCGTCGAGGCTGCGCCGCCGGAGTTCGGCGTGGAGCAGTTCGCCGAGCGGTCCGCCGCCACCCTCCCGCAGCAGGCTGCGGTAGACGGGCGTACGGGCGCCGACCTCCGCGAGCAGTTCGCCGAGCGGGGGCGGTGGATCGTCGGGGCCCGGGGGCGTGCCGTCCCAGGCGTGCAGGGCGTCGACCGCCCGGGTGACGATCTCGGCGCAGGCCTCCACGGCGAGGGCGTGCAGATCGTCGTAGTGGAGGTAGAACGTGGCCCGGCCGACCCCGGCGCCCCGGACCACCTGCGAGACGCTGACCCGGTCGAGCGGCCGCTCCTCGCAGGCGGCGAGCAGGGCGGCGCGGAGCCTGGCCCTGGTGCGCGCGGTCCGCGGGTCGCCGCTGCCGTCCGTCACCGCGGGGACCATCGGGCTCAGCCCGCCAGGAGGACGAGGGCGAGCGCGGCGGGCCCGGCCTGGACGAAGAGGATCTTCCGGCTGACGGTGGCGGCCCCGTAGACACCGGCGACGACCAGGCAGAGGAGGAAGAAGATCTGCGTCTGGTGGGCGACCGGATCGCCCGCGAAGAGGCTCCAGATCAGTCCGGCGGCCATGAAGCCGTTGTAGAGGCCCTGGTTGGCGGCGAGCGTGGCGCTCTCGCGGGAGAAGGCGGCGGTCGTGCCGAAGGCCTTGCGGCCGCGTTCGGTGTCCCAGAGGAACATCTCCAGGACCAGGAAGTAGAGATGGATGACCGCGACGAGCGCCACCAGAACCTGAGCTGCGACATGCATGACGGAGGGCCTCCCGGTCGATTTCCTGGACAACTGTACAGGAAATCGGCCGGGAGCCGGCAAGCGGCGGTCGGCAGGAGACCGGCCGGGGGCCGTGCCTCTTCCGGCCGGGCGGTCAGAGCTTCTGCTGTTTGATCAGGTCCTCGATCGAGCCGCCCTGCGGGACCTGGCCGCTCGGGGTCAGTTTGTCGACCGTCTCGGGCAGCGCGCGGGCGATCCGGTCAGCCGCCTCCTGCGGCGAGACGCCGGAGTCCTCGGCGACCTTCCGCAGGGTCTCGTCCGGCAGCGCCTCGGCGATCTGGGCTCCGCTGACGGCCTTGTTGTCGCCGGTGCCGACCCAGGACTGCGCCTGGTCGACGAGGCCCGACTTGGTGAGCATGCCGATCAGCCCTTCGAGGGCGTTGCCGCCGCCCGCTCCCCCGGACGCGCCGCCCTTGCCCCCGGCGAGCGCGCCAAGCAGCGAGCCGAGGATGTTCCCGGCCCCGCCGGGCCCCTGTCCGCCGCCCTGCCCACTGCCCTGTCCGCCGCCCAGCAGGCTGCCGAGGAGGCTGCCGAGATCGTTTCCCGCCATGGGTTCCGCCCTTCGGTGAAGCGCGCGCCCTCTCCGATGAGGTGCGCGTACCGGCTCAATGTCGGCCGAAATCACCCCATCTGCCACTCGGGCGGGCGCACGGTCCGCCTGGTTGCTTCACCTGGGGGCCCGCCGCCGCGACGATGACCTGCACCTCCCACCGCACCACCCCTGCCACCGAAGGAGAGTCATGAACGCACGGCGAAGGACGGTGCTGGCCGCGGGTGCGGCGGGCGCCGCGGCCCTGGCCACCGGCTGCGGATCCTCCGACGAGGGCGGCGGCGGTGACACGAGCGGTACGCCCACCGCGTCGGCCGACGCCTCGGACGGGGCGTCGCCGGGCGCCTCGGACGGCGTGGAGCTGGCCGGGACCGGAGACATCCCGGTCGGCGGCGGCACCATTTTCAAGGAGCGGAAGGTGGTGGTGACCCAGCCGGAGGAGGGTGAGTTCAAGGCGTTCTCCGCCGTCTGCACCCATGCGAGCTGTCTCGTCTCGACGGTGCGCGACGGCACCATCAACTGCCCCTGCCACGGCAGCAGGTTCAGCATCACGGACGCGGCGGTCGAGGCCGGCCCGGCGACCCGGCCGCTGCCCGCCGAGCGGATCAGCGTCTCGGGCGGAACGATCCGGCTGGGCTGAGGGCGGGCCGGAATATCCGGGGCGGGGCGGCCACCGCGCCCGTACCCTCGCGGGCATGATCACTCCTGCCGAGGACGACGCCGCCGACGACGGGGCCGGCGAGGCTCTCGTACGCGACCACACGGTCTACGCGTGCGTCATGGGCTCGCGCGCCTTCGGACTGGCCACCGAGGACAGCGACACGGACCGGCGCGGGGTGTTCCTCGCGCCGACTCCGCTGTTCTGGCGCTTCGAGAAGCCGCCGACGCATGTCGAGGGCCCCGCGCCGGAACAGTTCTCCTGGGAGCTGGAACGCTTCTGCGAACTCGCGCTGCGGGCCAATCCGAACGTGCTGGAGTGCCTGCACTCCCCGTTGGTGGAGTCCGTGGACGACACCGGCCGCGCGCTGCTGGCCCTGCGCGGAGCGTTCCTCTCCCGGCTCGCGCACGGCACGTTCGTCCGGTACGCGCTGGGCCAGCGCAGAAAGCTGGAGGCGGACGTACGGATCCACGGGGCGCCGCGCTGGAAGCACGCGATGCATCTGCTGCGGCTGCTGGCGAGCAGCCGTGACCTGCTGCGTACGGGCGAGCTGCGCATCGACGTCGGCGACGCGCGCGAGGAGCTGCTGGCGGTGAAGC
Source organism: Streptomyces sp. SID14515 (assembly GCF_010548505.1). NCBI lineage: Bacteria > Bacillati > Actinomycetota > Actinomycetes > Kitasatosporales > Streptomycetaceae > Streptomyces > Streptomyces sp. SID14515. Next base: position 132,598 of record NZ_JAAGMH010000107.1, read on the forward strand.
GCGGCGAGGTGGACTGGCCGGAGGTGGAGCGCCGGATGGACCGCCTCGGCGAGGAGAACGACGAGGCGGCGGCCCGCTCCCCGCTGCCGCCGGAACCCGACCGGGCGGCCGTGGAGGACTTCCTCGTCCGGACCCGGCGGGCCTCGGCGCAGCGCGCTTCGGGTCCGACCGGGCTCACACCGTCCGGGGCCCGCCGGACGCGGCCGTGAGCTCGGCCAGCTTCCGGAACTCGCCCAGGTCGTAGTTGGCCAGCGTGGAGTCGAGGTTGGTCAGCGCCCCGAGGTGCTCGATGAATCCCTGGGGGTCGTACTCGACCTGCAGGGCGACACGGCTCGACGTGTCGTCGAGCCGGTGGAAGGTGACCACTCCGGCGTGGTGGACCCCCTCGGTCGTCTTCCAGGCGATGCGGTCCTCGTGGACCACCTCGGTGAGTTCCGCGACGAATCGCTTGTCCGCGCCGGGCAGCGAGAGCTGCCAGGCGAAGCGCCGCTCGTCGAGCGGATCGACGCGCTGAACGTGGCTCAGGAACCTCGGCCACTGGGAGACATCGCTCCACAGCGCCCAGGTGACGGCCACGGGCGCCTCGATGTCGACGGTCTCGACGAGTGAGGAGGACATGGAAAACCACCGGACCTTCCGTGAGGGAGCAGGTTCCGCTCCCTCGTACCCGGTCGCTGCCGGGTCATTCGAGGCGGCCTCCCCGCGGGGCGGTCACCCGTGGTGGCGTCTTCCGCCGGCGGTCACGGCTCACGCGTCCCAGAGCGCCGCGAGGGACAGCAGGTCGCTGCGGTACTCGATGCGCTCGGACCACTCCTTGGGCCAGGCCGCCGCGCCCAGGTGCGCCCCCGCCAGCGCCCCGGCCAGGCAGGCGATCGAGTCGGAGTCGCCCCGGGTGCACGCGGCGCGGCGCAGGGCGGTGACGGGCTCCTCGGGGAAGAGCAGGAAGCAGTGCAGGGCGGTGGCGAGGGCCTCCTCGGCGATCCAGCCGTCGCCGGTCCGCTCGCACGGGTCGGTCTCCGGCGACGGGTCGCGCAGGGCGTCCCGTACGGTCTCCAGGGCCGCCAGGCACTCGTCCCAGCCGCGCTGGATGTACGCCTGCGGGGTGGCGTCGCCCGCGTGGCGCCAGAGGTCGCCGAGCCAGCGCGTGTGGTAGCGGCCCCGGTTCTCGTAGGCGTAGCTGCGCAACTGCCCGATCAGGCCGAGCGGTTCGGCGCCCTGGGCGAGCAGGAACACCGCGCGCGCCAGCAGGTCGGAGGCGGCAAGCGCGGTGGGGTGTCCGTGGGTGAGGGCGGCCTGCAGCTGGGCGGCGCCGGCCCGCTGCTCCTCGCTGAGGCCGGGGACGAGGCCGACGGGGGCGACGCGCATGTTGGCGCCGCAGCCCTTGGAGTGCGTCTGGCTGGCCTCCTGCCAGACGCGGGTGTGTTCGAGCAGGCGGCAGGCGGTGAGGCAGGTGTTGCCGGGGGCGCGGTTGTTGTCCGGCGAGTGGTACCAGGCGACGAACTCGTCGCGGACCGGGCCGACCAGCCGTTCGGGGGTGAGCAGTCCGCTGTCCATGGCGGTGCGGATGGCGCGGCCCAGCGCGATCGTCATCTGGGTGTCGTCGGAGACGATGGCGGGCGTCAGGAGGGGGATCTGCCGCCAGGGGCCGAACTTGGCGAGGATGGCGGGCACGTCGTTGAACTCGGTGGGGAAGCCCAGGGCGTCGCCGAGCGCGAGCCCGGTCAGCACGCCGGTGGCCGCCTGCTTGGTGAGGGGCGGGGTGGCGATGGTCATCTGTCTCGTCCTTCCGGTGCGGAGTGGGGAGCGTCGGGCCGCGGCGGGCGCAGGAGCGGCGGGTGCAGGGCGGTGGCGTCGCCCGCCCGGTAGAGGGCGGCCGGTTTGCCCCGTCCACCGGTGCGGCGCGGCGGGCCCTCGACGGCTTGGACGAAGCCGGGCGCGTTCAGGACCTTGCGCCGGAAGTTGGGGCGGTCCAGCTCGACGCCCCAGACGGTCTCGTAGACCTGCTGGAGCTCGCCGAGGGTGAACTCGGCGGGGCAGAACGCGGTGGCCAGACAGCTGTATTCGAGCTTGGCGCCGATCCGGTCGTGGGCGTCGGCGAGGATCGTGTCGTGGTCGAAGGCCAGCGGTCCGGTGGCGCCCGCGTCCCACCACCGGGCGCTCGCCGCGTCGCCGCCGCCGCGCGGTTCGGGCAGGTCCGGCAGGAGTGCGGCGTACGCGACGGAGACGACCCGCATCCTCGGGTCGCGGTCCGGGTCGGTGTAGGTGCGCAGCTGTTCGAGGTGGAGGGTGCCGACGGTGCCGGGTCCGAGGCCGGTCTCCTCGGCGAGTTCACGGCGGGCAGCGTCCTCGGCGGACTCCCGCGGCAGCAGGAAGCCGCCGGGCAGCGCCCACCGGCCCCGGTAGGGCTCCTGGCCGCGTTCGACGAGCAGGACGTGCAGCCGGGCCTCGCGGACGGTGAAGACCGCGAGGTCGACGGTGACCGCGAACGGGGCGAAGGCGTACGGGTCGTAGCCATCGGGGGCGGGGGTGCTCATCGTTTCTCCGGGAGAGGCGCGGCGAAGTCCCAGCCGGTGGCGAGGAGTTCGTCGACGGCGGCGACGGCGGTGGCGAGCCGCGCCTCGGGCGGGCCGGTGACCTCGATGAACCGCCGTCCGGTGCGGGTGAGTTCGGCGCGGAAGCGGTCGGTCATCCAGGGGCGCAGCTCCTCGCCGTCGCGCAGTCCGTCGTCCTCGAAGGCGACGCCCTCGTGGTCGGTGAGCAGCCACAGGTGATGGTCGGCGCGGTCCGCGATCTCCTCGACGAGCGGGTTGCGGCCGCCGACGTACCGCTCGTGCCAGACGGTGGTGGCGAAGGAGTCGGTGTCGCAGAAGAGCACCGGGGATCCGGCGCGGGCGGCGGCCTCCTCCCGGTCGTTCTGGGCCTTCGCGATGAGCGGGAAGTCGTCGGTGGTGAAGGTGACGTCCTCCCAGGCGGCCCCGGGCCACCGCTCGCGCAGGGCGGCCAGCTTGCGCTCGCTGTACTCGCGGCCGTACTCGGCGACGTACCCGGTGCGCGCCCAGACCCCGCCGCGTGCGCGGTAGTGGGCGGCGAGGGCCCGCGCGAGGGTGGTGGTGCCGGTGGACTCCGCGCCGAGGACGACGACGCGGCGGGCGAGGGCGGCCCGCACGGGCGGTCGGAGGAAGTCCCAGCAGCCGGCCGGGTCCTGGCGCACGGCGGTGCCGGAGACCGGGAAGAGGGTGCGGTCGGGGTCGACGAGGACGGACGCGGCGCCGAAGCGGCGGCCGAGCTCCTCCCCGTACGCCTCCGAGGTGAAGACCGCGTCCACCCGCTCGGGCACGGCGGCGGTGAAGAGGGCCATGTGCGCGTCCCAGACCGCCGGGTCGCGCACGTCCATGTGCGTGTCGTCGACCGCGCCCACCACCGTGACGTCCGGGTGGACCTCGCGCATCCAGGCGACCCGGTCGGCGAGCGGCAGAGACTCCACGGAGGCGGCGCAGACCAGCACGGTCAGCCGTTCGCAGCGGTCCTGGGCGGTCCGGACGAGGTGGTGGTGGCCGGCGTGCGGCGGGTAGAACTTGCCGAGGACCAGGCCGTGTTCGTAGCGCTTCATACGGCGGCCGCCTCCGGGGTCCGTGCGGTGCGTGCGGTCAGGTCGCGGTGCCAGTTGCGCAGGCCGATCAGGCAGAGCGCGAGGAACCCGGCGTACAGCAGCGAGGTCAGATACAGGCCCTTGTGGGCGTAGAGCGGGATGTAGACCAGGTCGGCGGCGATCCACAGCCACCAGGACTCCAGCCGCTTGCGGCACTGCCCGTACGTCGCCATCAGCGACAGGGAGGTCGTCAGCGCGTCCCAGAACGGGACGGTGGAGTCGGTGGCCCGGGACAGCAGCAGCGTGATCCCGGCGGTCCCCACCACCCCCGCCGCGAGCAGCCAGGCCCATTCGGTGCGGGCCGTCCCGCGCACCGGCAGGACCGATGTCCCTGGTCCACCCCCGTGGGTCCAGGTCCACCAGCCGTACGCGGCGAGGGTGATGAAGACGATCTGGAGCCCGGCGTCGGCGTACAGACCGGACTGGGCGAACAGCAGGATGAAGAAGAGGTTGTTGGCGATGCCGATCGGCCAGTTGGCGAGGTGCTGGCGGGCCACGAGCCAGACGCACAGCGCCCCGCTGCCGAAGCCCAGCACCTCGGTCCAGCTGACCGGGGTGTCCAGGATCGTCACCAGGGGCTGTTGCAGGGGATCGAGTACGTCCGCGAGACTCACGCCCGCCTCCTTCTTTATAGTCACTCTGACTATAAAGGCTGGGACGGGGACCGCAAAAGGCCCGCGGCCGGTTCTGTTCGAACTTTCCGAACAGCTACCGGCCGCGGGCCTTCGCGCGGGTGCGGGTGCGGCTAGAGGCCGACCTCGCGCATCAGCATGCCGACCTCGGTGTTGGTGAGGCGGCGCAGCCAGCCGGACTTCTGGTCGCCCAGCGGGATCGGCCCGAAGGACGTCCGCACGAGCCGCTCGACCGGGAAGCCCGCCTCGGCGAGCATCCGGCGGACGATGTGCTTGCGGCCCTCGTGGAGGGTCACCTCGACCAGGTAGTTCTTCCCGGTGTTCTCGACGACGCGGAAGTGGTCGGCGCGGGCGTAGCCGTCCTCCAGCTGGATGCCGTCCTTGAGCCGCTTGCCGAGGTCGCGCGGCAGCGGGCCCTGGATGGCGGCCAGGTAGGTCTTCTTCACGCCGTACTTCGGGTGCGTGAGGCGGTGGGCCAGCTCACCGTGGTTGGTGAGCATGATGATGCCCTCCGTCTCGGTGTCCAGCCGGCCGACGTGGAACAGCCGCGTCTCGCGGTTGGTCACGTAGTCGCCGAGGCACTGACGGCCGTCCGGGTCCTCCATCGAGGAGACGACCCCGGCGGGCTTGTTCAGCGCGAAGAAGAGGTACGACTGGGCGGCGACGGTGAGGCCGTCGACCTTGATCTCGTCCTGGTGCACGTCGACGCGCATGCCCTGCTCGACGACGATCTCGCCGTTGACCTCGACACGGGACTGCTCGATCAGCTCCTCGCACGCACGGCGCGAGCCCATGCCGGCCCGGGCGAGGACCTTCTGCAGCCGCTCGCCCTCCTGCTCGGCGCCCGGGTGGGTCTTGGGGAGGTTGATCTCGGGCTTGTTCGCGTACCGGTCGCGGTTGCGCTGCTCGATCTTGGCGTCCAGCTCACGCGGGCGCGAGGGAGCGCCGCCGCGCCGGAAGCCGCCGCGGTTGCCGCCCTGCGCGGACTTCGGGCCGCCCTTGGCGCCGCCGCGGGCCG
>NZ_JAAGMH010000111.1:0-71140 GCF_010548505.1 Streptomyces sp. SID14515
CGTGGGCCGCCGCCGCGGCGAGGGCGGCGGCGGTGAGGCCCGCGGTGTGCAGCCGGCCCCGGCAGAAGTCGGCGAGGGAGTCGGCGTCCCGGACGCGGCCCTCGGCGACGGCCGGTTCGGCGCCGCCCGAGTGGGCGTGGCCGCCGGCGGGGAACCGGCCGTCGGCGAGAACGAGGAGAGCTGCGCGTGACATGGCTGCGACCGGCTCTCAGAAGAGGAAGTAGCGCTGGGCCATGGGCAGTTCCGCCGCCGGAGCGGGCTCGACCGGATCGCCGTCGATGGTGACGGCGAAGCTGTCGGGGTCGACGTGGACCTGCGGCACCGCGTCGTTCTCCCGCATGTCCGCCTTGGTGACCCCACGGGTGGAGGTGATCGGCACGAACCGCTTGTTCAGGGCGAGCCGTTCGGGCAGTTCGTCCTCGATCGCCGCGGCGGAGACGAAGTTGAACGAGCTGTGGGCGGCCGCCCGTCCCAGGGCGCCGAACATCGGCCGGGGCATGACCGGCTGGGGCGTCGGGATGGAGGCGTTGGCGTCGCCCATCTGCGCGTACGCGATCTGACCGCCCTTGATGACGGTCTGCGGCTTGACGCCGAAGAACGCCGGGTCCCAGAGCACGAGGTCGGCGAGCTTGCCGGTCTCCACGGAGCCGATCTCCCGGTCCAGGCCCTGCGCGACGGCCGGGTTGATGGTGTATTTGGCGACATAGCGACGGACCCGGTGGTTGTCGGCCCGGCCGTCGCCGGGCAGGGCTCCGCGCCGCTTCTTCATCACATGGGCGGTCTGCCAGGTCCGCAGGATCACCTCGCCGATGCGGCCCATGGCCTGGGAGTCGGAGGAGATGATCGAGATGGCTCCGAGGTCGTGCAGGATGTCCTCGGCCGCGATGGTGGAGGGCCTGATCCGGGACTCCGCGAAGGCCAGGTCCTCGGGGACGGCGGGGTTCAGGTGGTGGCAGACCATCAGCATGTCGAGGTGTTCCTCGATGGTGTTGACGGTGTGCGGCCGGGTGGGGTTGGTCGAGCTGGGCAGGACGTACGGCTCGGAGACCACGCTGATGATGTCGGGCGCGTGCCCGCCGCCCGCCCCCTCCGTGTGGTACGCGTGGATCGTCCGGCCGGCGATGGCGGCGAGGGTGTCGGCGACGAACCCGGCCTCGTTGAGGGTGTCCGTGTGGATGGCGAGTTGCGCGCCGGTCCGCTCGCAGACGCTCAGGCAGGCGTCGATGACGGCGGGGGTGGCGCCCCAGTCCTCATGGATCTTGAATCCCAGTGCGCCGCCGCGCAGTTGGGAGTGCATCGCCTCCTGCGACATCGTGTTGCCCTTGCCGAGCAGCCCGATGTTGACCGGGAAGGTCTCCAGCGCCTCGAACATCCGGGCGAGGTGCCAGGGTCCGGGGGTGATGGTGGTGGCCTTGGTGCCCTCGGCGGGCCCGGTGCCGCCGCCGACGAGGGTGGTGATGCCGCTGGAGAGCGCTTGGTCGACGAGGGTGGGCGAGATGAAGTGGACATGGGCGTCGACCGCGCCGGCCGTGAGCAGCTTCCCGTTGCCCGCGATCACCTCGGTCTCGGGTCCGATCACCAGGTCAGGGTGGACGCCGTCCATGGTGTCCGGGTTCCCGGCCTTGCCGATGCCGGTGATCCGGCCGTCCCGGATGCCGATGTCGGCCTTGACGATGCCCCAGTGGTCGATGACGACGGCCCCGGTGATGACGGTGTCGGGTGCGCCCTCGGCCCGGGTGGTGCGGGCCTGGCCCATGGACTCGCGGATCACCTTGCCGCCGCCGAAGACCGCCTCGTCGCCCGCCTGTCCGGGGCCGCCCGAGCGGTCCTCCTCGATCTCGACGAGCAGATCGGTGTCGGCGAGCCGGATCCGGTCGCCGGTGGTGGGGCCGAACAGGTCGGCGTACACCGCTCGCTTGAGGTCAGGCATCGAGGGCACCTCCGGTTTCGCCGCGCAGGCCGGGGACGACGCGGCGGCCGGCGAGGGGAACGAGTTCGACGTCGGCGGGGATGCCGGGTTCGAAGCGGACCGCTGTGCCGGCCGCGATGTTCAGCCGCAGACCGTGGGCGGCGGCGCGGTCGAAGCGCAGTCCGGGGTTGGCCTCGGCGAAGTGGTAGTGGGAGCCGACCTGGACGGGGCGGTCGGCGGCGTTGAGGACGGTGAGGCGGGTGACCGCCCGCCCCTCGTTGAGGGGGATGTCCCCGTCGCCGTACAGGATCTCTCCGGGAATCATCGGCGCGGCCCCGTCAGACGATCGGGTCATGGACGGTGACGAGCTTCGTGCCGTCCGGGAAGGTGGCCTCGACCTGGACGTCGTGGAGCATCTCGGGGATGCCGTCCATGACCTCGTCGCGGGTGAGCAGTTTGCGGCCGGACGCCATGAGTTCGGCGACGGTGCGGCCGTCCCGGGCGCCTTCCAGGAGATGGGCGGTGATCAGGGCGACGGCCTCGGGGTGATTGAGCTTCAACCCGCGTGCCCGGCGCTTCTCGGCCACGTCGGCGGCCACATGGATGAGCAGACGTTCCTGCTCGTGCGGGGTCAGTTGCACGCTTCCACCTCATCGTCTTCCGTCCGGCTCCGGCTCCGGACGCAGCGGGACCATATCCCCGTTCAACAATCCGTTGAACGGGGATGACGGTCTCGCGACCATGCATTGCACGTTAGGGCGGAAGTTTTTCCGTTGCGTTAACTGATCTTTTGCGGGTTCATGGACATGAGCCCGCGCAACCCGTTCTCCAGCACTTCGGGGCGTACGTCCCCGAAGAGCGCCTCCTGCACGATGAAGCCCTGCGCCGCCGCGATCATCGTTCGCGCCACATGGTCGGCGGGCACGTCGCTCGCCAGGATCCCGGCGGAGCGATAGGCGTCGACGAGTTTCGCCCAGACGACGCGCATAAGGGTGTACCCCTCCTCGAGGAGGGCGGCGAGCCGTTCGTCGCGCAGCGTCTCCGACCAGAGCTGGACGACGAGCGCGGCGAAGATCCGGCGCTCCAGTCCGTGCACCTGCCCCGCGAGCACCCCGCCGAGGACCCGGCTGAGCAACGCGTCCGGAGTGGGCGGCGGAGTCGTACGGGCCGCCTCCTCGAAGGCGCCGCGGATAACGGCGAAGGTCTCCTCGGTGATGGCCGCGATGATGTCCTCCTTGCCCGGGAAGTAGCGGTAGACCGCTCCGGCGGACAGGCCCACCTCCTTGAGGACGTCCTGCATGGACGTGCCGTGGAATCCGTTGCGGGCGAAGCAGCGCGCCGCGCCGTCGAGGATCTGCCGACGGCGGGCGTCGAGGTGTTCCTGGGATACGCGAGCCATGACCTCAATCTAAAACGAACATTCCTTCTTGACAATCGGACACGACGTCCCGACAGTGGGACCAGATCGTAAAACGAACGATCCTTCTCTCAGAATCCTTCGCTGTGCCGCACGAATCGAGGCCCCTCATGCCCACCGCACCCAACCGCCGCGCGGTGGCGGTAGTCCTGCTGATCCCGCTGGTGGTGACGCTCGCCCTCTGGGCCTTCGCCTGGCCCGCCGCCCGGATCGCGCCGCGCGACCTCCCGGTCGGGGTGGCGGGCGCGGCGCCGGCCGCCCAGCAGCTGGAGCAGCGGTTCCAGCAGCGTGACGGCGCCTTCGAGGTGCACCGCTTCGACGACGAGGCCGCCGCCCGCGCCGCGATCGAGGACCGGGTCGTATACGGAGCCGTCGTCGCCACCCCGCAGGGTCCGCACCTGCTCACCGCATCGGCGGCGAGCCCCGTCGTCTCCCAGCTGTTGCGCGAGGCCGTGACGGCGTCCGTTCCCGCGGACACCCCGGTCCAGGTCACCGACGTGGTCGCCGCACCGCCCGGCGACCCCCGGGGCAGCGCGCTCGGCGCGAGCGTCCTGCCGCTGGCCCTGGCGGGCATGGCGGCCGGAGCCGTCGTCACCCTGATGGGGCTGCGCGGGGCGCGGGCCGCGCTGACCCTCGTCGGGTCGGCCGCGCTGGTGGGCCTCGCCGCCACGGCCGTGGCGCACAGCTGGCTCGGCGTGATCACGGGCGACTGGTGGACGGAGGCGGGCGTGCTCGCGCTCACCGTGCTGGCCATCGGTTCGGCGGTGGCGGGGCTCGCCGCCCTGTTCGGGCCGCGCGGCATCGGCGTCGGCGCGCTGCTGATGGTCCTGCTGGGCAACTCCTTCTCCGGCGTCACGAGCGCGCCGCGGCTGCTGCCCGAGCCCGTCGGCGCGATCGGCCAGTGGCTCCCGCCGGGCGCGGGCGGTTCGCTGCTGCGCTCGGTCGCCTTCTTCGACGGCAGTGCGGCGGGCGGCGCGGTGCTGACGCTCTCGCTGTGGTCGCTGTTCGGCCTGGCGGCGGTGCTGCTCGCCCGCCGCGCACCGGCACCGGCCGAGCCCGTCGGGTCGACCGGGCCCGCCCGGGAGCCGGCCCTGACCGGCTGAGCGACGGGTCCACTTCCGCACGGACCGAGCCGGGCGCCCTTCCTACGGGAGAGGCGCCCGGCTCTGTGCTGTCGCGGTCCGGTCGGGCGTCAGGCGTCCCGGCCGTCGTGGGGGCGGTGTTCGGCGGCGATACCGAAACTGCGCCGTTCGCCCTGAGCGGATGGCGCGGAGCCGATCGAGGAGACCGAACTGATCACCTGCTCCTCGGCAGCGGCCTCCTCCGCTTCAAGTCGTTGCAGGTCGGCGGCGGAAACCAGCGCGATGAGCGGCTTGCCGTGCCGCGTCACCACAACGCGTTCACAGCCGTAGACGACGCGGTTGATCAGTTCGGCTAGCTCCGCCCGTGCTTGCGTCACCGGAATCTCGTAGGCCATAGTCCCCATCATAACCTTCTGTACGTCCTGTACATTTTTTACGCACAGCCGGACGGGCTGACGGACGGACAGACGGATGGCCAGTTCCAGGAGAGAGGCACGCCATGATCCGCCCCGCCGCCCGCTACGTACTGCCCGAGTTCACCGAGCGCACCGCGACCGGAACCCGGACGCTGGACCCGTACTCCAAGCTGCTGTCCGAGCGGATCGTCTTCCTCGGGACCCCGATCGACGACACGGCCGCGAGCGACCTCATCGCCCAGCTCATGTATCTGGAGCACGCCGATCCGGACCGGCCCCTGTCGCTCTACATCAACTCCCCCGGCGGCACGTTCCAGGCGATGGCGGCGGTCTACGACACGATGCGGTTCCTGACCTGCGAGGTGGAGACCTTCTGTCTGGGGCAGGCGGGCTCGTACGCGGCGGCCCTGCTGGCGGCCGGGGCGAAGGGCCGGCGACATGCGCTGCCCGGCGCGCGGGTAGTCATTCAGCAGCCCGCACTGGAGGAGCCGATGCGGGGCCAGCCGTCCGACCTGGAGATCCACGCGCGCGAACTGGTGCGCACCCGCGAGATGTTCGCGGCCATGCTGGTCCGGCACACGGACCAGGCAGCGGAGCGCATCACCGCCGACATCGAGCGCGACACCATCCTCGACGCGAAGGCCGCCCTCGCCTACGGGCTGGTCGACCACGTCGTCGAGAACCGCTGACACTCCCGGCCGGCGTAGGACGCGAGGTGAACTGCCGATGGAACCCACCGAGTTCCCGCCCCTGCCCGCACTGACGCGTGCCGAGGGCGAGTTCGTCGACTGCTATCTGGCCGTGCTCGACCAGATGGGCCGGATCAACCCGGCCCACGGCAGCGACACCTACAGCGCACTGCGGGCCGCCCAGGCCCTGGCCTCCCGGGCGGCGGCCCTGCGCGACGCCCTGGCCCTGATGCACGAGCGCGGCGAGTCGCGGATCCACGCCGCCACCCTGGCGCGGGCCCTGCGCGTCCTGGACGGGGAGCGCAGGGCGGGCCGGGTCGCGATGCCGCCCGCCGCGAACTGACTGGCACCGCGCGCGAGGAGCGCCGTACGGGAGCGGGCGGGTCGGTCCCGTGCACGACACGCCCGGTCCGGCGATCGATTTGTCTCGCTCGTTCGGCGTAGGCGATCACCCGCGCGAGCGACGGCCCAACTTGCGTTCGGCGCGCGGTCCGTACTCGAAATGTGCCCTTTCGTCGCTGGTACGAGGGTGTGCGCCCGGCTCGTGGGCGAGCGCGAATCCGACCTGTCCACCCGAATGGATCAGTGGTGAGGAGACTCACAAACCGCTGTTTCAGCTCGGAAATCCGGCACCGGGTGAGTCAAGATCCCTGGGACGACAAGCCCCCGCCACCGCGGCGGGGCGGTCCGGGCGGACGCCGAGTCCTGCCGCCGCCCGGATGACTGGTCGACAGAAGTGGATCGGCAGGAGTGGAGGACCCGAGCGCAACGGGCCGACCGGGAGACCGGGAAGCCCTCGGGGTGAAGCCGCGACGCGGCCGGGCAACTTCGCCAGCCCGAACCCGACAGGTCATCCTTCACAGGCGGCTGACGAAGGGTTGCGCATGTCTGCGCAGGTTCATGTCCCGTCTCTGTTCGCCCGGGTCGGTACGGCCTCGGTACTCACCTTGGCCGTGACGTCCACGATGCTGGCGCCCGGCCTGGTGAGCGACGCCGAGGCCGCCACCCACTCGACGAAGGCCCTGAAGGTGGCCGCGTCGAAGAAGGGGGCTCCCTATAAGTACGGAGCATCCGGCCCCAGTCGCTTCGACTGCTCGGGGCTGACGCTGTATTCGTTCAAGAAGGCCGGGAAGAAGCTTCCCCGCACGGCACAGCAGCAGTACAACAAGACCCGCCATATCCCCAAGTCGCAGCGCAAACGCGGCGACCTCGTCTTCTTCCATTCGGGGCGCAGCGTCTACCACGTGGGCATCTACGCCGGGGCCGGGAAGATCTGGCACTCCCCCAAATCGGGGGACGTGGTGCGACTGGCGAAAATCTGGTCCAAGAGCGTCTGGTACGGACGGGTCCGCTGACCCACCGACCGGACGCTCTTTCCGTGCTGACGCTCTTCCTCGCGGAAAGTGCGTCCGGTCTCAGCGCAACAGCGGGCCGGTGACCAGCGCGAGCCCCAGACCGGTGAGCGCCACACCGCTGCCGCCCTCGATGGCGCGGGCGGTACGCGGGCGGCGCAGCCACCGGCCCAGCCGGTCCACGAGCAGGGCGACGGCCGGGAACCAGATCAGCGCCAGGACCACCACGAGCGCCGCGAGCAGCAGGGTCCGGGGCAGCGGCGGCTGACCGTGGGGCACGAACTGCGGCAGCAGGCTGAGGAAGAGGACCGGGGCCTTCGGGTTGAGCGCGTTGGTCAGGAACCCCTGGCGCAGCGCGCGTCCGAACGCCCTGGGCGCGGGCCGCCCGGGTGCGTCCTCGGGCGCCGCTTCGCCGTTCCCCGGGCCGCGACGCCGGATCGCGTACAGCGCGCTGATCCCGAGGTAGAGCACGTACGCGCCGCCGAGCAGCTGGACGGTGCGGAAGAGCACCGGCATCGTCACGAGCACCGCGGCGAGTCCGGCGACCGCGAGCGCGGTGTGCACCAGCAGACCTCCGGCGACACCGAGCGCGGTGGCCAGGCCGGCGGTGCGCGAGGCCAGGGCATTGCGTACGACGACGGTGAAGTCGGCGCCGGGCAGCGCGACCATCCCGGCGGCGACCCCCGTGAAGGCGATCAGTTGTGCGTCCATGAGGTCCACCTTGGACCTGCGGAGCCTTTAGCGTGTACTTGCAATCTTCTGGGTCTGCCTAAAGGAACGCTTTCATGTACGACCCGACACGGCTCGCGGCACTCGTGGCGGTCGCGGAGGCCGGATCGATCACCCGGGCCGCCGCCCGCCTGGGCTACACCGCGCCCGCGCTCTCCCAGCAGCTGGCCAAGCTGGAGCGGGAGGCCGGGGCGGCGCTGCTGGTACGCCACCACCGCGGGGCACGGCTGACGGCGGCGGGCGAGCTGCTGGCGGGCCGGGCCCGGCGGATCCTGGACGAACTGGACCAGGCGCGGCACGAGCTGGCGCAGCTGGCCGGGCTCTCGGGCGGCAGGCTGCGGGTGGGCACGTTCACGACGGCCGGGATCCATCTGCTGCCGCCGGTCCTGAGCGCGTTCCGGCGGGCTCATCCGGAGGTCGAGCTGGCCGTCGCCGACTACGAACCGCCCGACGGGGTCGCCGCGGTGGTCGCGGGCGATGTGGACCTCGCCCTGACGCACGCCTACGAACCGGCGACGACGGGCCCTCCTCCGGTGGGCGTTCTCGTCGAACCCCTGCTCGTCGAGGAACTGGTGCTGGTCACCTCGGTGGGCCACCGGCTCGCCGAGGGCACCGGCCGGCTGCCGGTCACCGAACTGGCCGGGCGGCCGCTGATCAGCAGCGCGCCCACCCATCCGCCCCGGCGCGGCGTCGAGAACGCGCTCGCCGAGGCCGGGGCGACGCCCGCGGTGGTCTGCGAGTCGCCCGGGTACGCCCTGGTGTGCGCGTTGGTCAGCGCGGGGCTCGGGGTGGCGGTGGTGCCGGAGATGGTCGCCTCGATGGCGGCGGCTCCACTGTCGGTCCGGCGGCTGGAGCCGGCGTCGTTCCGCCGGACCATCTCGGTCGTGCACCGGGGCGAACGGTCGACCACCGCGGCCGCGACGCTGCTCGCGCTGCTGCGCAGCGGATTCGGTCGGGGAAGCACGGCCCCGGCGGCGAACCGGCTCCCGCAGGGCTGATCAGCCCCGGGCCGGCCCCGCCACCGGCTCTGCGGGGGCAGTCCCGGGCTGATCCGGGGTCAGCCCTGGACCGGAACGACCCACGGGAGAGCGATCCAGACCGTCTTGCCGCCCTCGGCGGTCGGGGTGACCTGGAGCCGTCCGCCGCGCTCCTTGGCCAGTGCGCGGATGATGACCATGCCCCGGCCGTTGTCCTGCCGGACGGCGGCGGGCAGTCGCTGGGGCCAGCGGGGGTGACTGTCCGTGACGCCGAGGTACAGCTCCTCGTCGCGTTCGAGGCGCAGATCCACGGTGAAGGTGGGCGACTGGCCGAACGTGTGCTGGACGGCGTTGGTGGCCAGCTCCGAGATGATCAGCCGGATGGTGTCGGCGAACTCGGTGTCGTCGGGCAGGCCCCATTGGCCCAGCGTCCTGGCGACATATCTGCGGGCCGAGGAGACCGAGAGCGGATCGCTCGGCAGAGTGACGGTTGCTTCCTGATGGTCTGCCATGGCGACGCCGTCCCTTTCCCGCCCCGGCCGACCGGCGGTCGTCCAGGATTGTGCTTCGCGCCAGATTGCCATTGATGCAGCTCCCTGTAACGGCGTTCGGCCAAGATATGCATATATCTGTCGCTCGAAGCGGTGAATTCGGGACCCGTACGGCGTGGACGGGCGGCACACTGGCCCCTCTGCGGGCTGCTCCGGCGACGGACCGGCCCTCCCCGACTGCGGAAGGAGACCGGCATGCTGCACGGCCCCGTCGTCCGGCGGCGCAAGCTCGGCGAGGAGCTGCGGAGCCTGCGCCACGCCTCCGGGCTGACCAGCCGGGACGCGGCGCGGCTGCTCGGCTGGCACCAGTCGAAGGTGAGCCGTATCGAGACGGGCGCGAGCGGGGTGACGCCCGCCGACGTGTCGCGGCTGCTGGACGTCTACGCGGTGCGCGACACCCAGTTGCGCTCGCTGCTCGAAGTCCTCGCGGGGTCGGCGGGCGGCGGCGGTTCGGGCTGGTGGCATGCCTACCGGGGGCTGATCCCACCGCAGTACCGCGACTTCATCAGCCTGGAGTCGCAGGCGAGTACGGTCCGGACGCTGGAGACCTCGGTGGTGCCGGGGCTGCTCCAGACCGCCGGATACGCCCGGGCCGTGACCCGCGCCTCCTTGGACGGGTTACCGGACGGCCGGCTCGACTCCCTGGTCGAGGTCCGGCTGACCCGCCAGCGGGTGCTGCGCGCGAGTCCGCCGCTGCGCTTCACCGCCGTGCTGGACGAGGCGGTGCTCCATCGTGAGGTGGGCGGGCCGGAGGTGATGCGCGACCAGTTGCAACATCTGCGACAGGTTTCCCAACTCCCCCATGTGCAACTGCAGTTGCTGCCCTTCTCGGTCGGCGGCTACGTCGGACTCACCTGCCCTTTCGTTATTTTCTCCTTTCCGAACATTTCTGATCTGGATGTGGTCGTTCTTGACCACTTGACGAGTAGCCTCTATCTGGAGCGGAGAGAAGACCTTGAGGCGTACAGCTCGGCCTTCCGTGCCTTGCAGGCTCACGCGCTGTCGCCCGAGTGCTCGCAGGACCTCATCACCGAGATCAGACGCAGTTTCAGACGCAGCTGAGGGGGCCGCCATGTCCGACCGACTCGCACCGCCCGTCGCACCGCCGCCGTCGTCCGTGAACCCGTCCGCGCCGCGGTGGCGGCGCAGCAGCCGCTCGACCGGGATGAACAACTGCGTGGAGACCGCGCGGCTGGGCGGCGCGCTCCTCGCCGTACGCGATTCCAAGGACGTGGACCAGCCGCCGCTGCGCTTCTCGGCGGCGGCCTGGACCACGTTCGTGACCGGACTCGCCCCGGACGGAACCGGTCCGGACGGAACCGGTCCACGGCACGTCAGCTGAGGTCCGCGTCCGCCTGCCGGGGAGCGGTGGCGACGATCGTGGCCACCGCGGTCGTGATCTGCTCCTCGGTCAGGTCGGCCCGTGCCGTCAGCCGCAGCCGGGAGACGCCGTCCGGTACCGACGGCGGGCGGAAGCAGCCGACCGCCATCCCGGCCGCACGGCAGTCGGCCGCCCAGCGCACCGCCGCGTCCGCCGAGGGCGCGCGGACGGAGACGACGGCCGCGTCGGGCCGGACCGCGGTCAGCCCGGCGGCGGTGAGCTTTCCGTACAGCGAGGCGGCGACCTCACGGGCGCGGGCCGCCCGTTCCGGCTCCCGGCGCAGCACCCCGAGCGCGCCGAGCGCGCCGCCGGCCGCCGCCGGGGCGAGTCCGGTGTCGAAGATGAACGTACGGGCCGTGTTGACGAGGTGCTCGATGACCCGGGCGGGCCCCAGGACCGCTCCGCCCTGACTGCCCAGGGACTTGGACAGCGTGAGCGTCACCACGGTCCCGTCGTCGCCCGCCAGTCCGGCCGCGGCGAGCGCGCCGCGGCCGCCGTCGCCCAGGACGCCGAGACCATGGGCGTCGTCGACCAGCAGCGCGGCGTCGGCGGAGCGGCAGACTGCGGCCAGCGCGGAAAGCGGGGCGGCGTCGCCGTCCACGGAGAAGACCGAGTCGGTGACGGCGAGGGCCCGTCCGTCGTGCGCCCGCAGTGCCTTGGCGACCGCGTCCGGGTCGGCGTGCGGGACGACGGCGGTCTCGGCACGGGAGAGCCGGCAACCGTCCACGATCGAGGCGTGGTTGCCCGCGTCGGAGACGATGAGCGAGCCGCGCCCGGACAGGGCGGTCAGCGCGGCGAGATTGGCCGCGTACCCGGAGGAGAGCACGAGCGCCGCCTCGAAGCCGCAGAACGCGGCGAGGTCCCGTTCGAGTTCGGCGTGCAGGGCGGTGGAGCCGGTGACCAGCCGGGAGCCCGTCGCCCCGGCCCCCCAGCGGTGGGCGGCACCGGCCGCGGCGGCGATGACCTCCGGATGCCGGGTGAGGCCCAGGTAGTCGTTGCTCGCGAGGTCCAGCAGCTCCGGCTCGGCGTCGCGCGGACGCAGGGTGCGTACGAGTCCGGCGTCGGCCCGGCGGCGGGCCTCGGCGTCGATCCAGTCGAACGGGGCGAAGGACATGGGGCGGTCCCTTGGGTAGGCGGGCCCTCGGCGGGCGGCTCCGCGCGGACGGTCCGGTGCGGACGGTCCCTTTGTAGGCAGCCAACAGACCCTAGCCGGGTGCGCAGCAGGTCAGGGTGTGGCAATACACACACCCTCGCCGGGGTCTCCTGTCTGGTTCCTCCTTGGCTGGAGGCGGTGCGGTAAGCAAGGATCATCTTCCATGGACCTGCTGAACACGCTGGTGGACAAGGGGCTGCGGCGCGAACTGCCGACCCGCGAAGAAGCGCTCGCCGTACTGGCGACCTCCGACGACGAGCTGCTCGACGTGGTGACCGCCGCCGGGAAGGTGCGCCGTCAGTGGTTCGGGCGGCGCGTCAAGCTCAACTATCTGGTCAACCTGAAGTCCGGGCTCTGCCCCGAGGACTGCTCCTACTGCTCGCAGCGGCTCGGTTCCAAGGCCGGGATCCTCAAGTACACCTGGCTGAAGCCGGACGAGGCGTCCAAGGCCGCCGCCGCCGGGGTGGCGGGCGGCGCCAAGCGGGTCTGCCTGGTGGCGAGCGGGCGCGGCCCGACGGACCGGGACGTCGACCGGGTCTCGAAGACCATCGAGGCGATCAAGGAGGAGAACGAGGGCATCGAGGTCTGCGCCTGCCTCGGTCTCCTCACCGACGGACAGGCCGACCGGCTGCGTTCGGCGGGCGCCGACGCGTACAACCACAACCTCAACACGTCCGAGGAGACGTACGGGGCGATCACCACCACCCACACGTACGCGGACCGGGTGGAGACCGTGCAGCAGGCCCAGGCGGCCGGGCTCTCGGCGTGTTCCGGGCTGATCGCCGGGATGGGCGAGAGCGACAAGGACCTGGTCGACGTCGTGTTCGCGCTGCGGGACCTGGACCCGGACTCGGTGCCGGTGAACTTCCTGATCCCGTTCGAGGGCACGCCGCTCGCCAAGGAATGGAACCTCACCCCGCAGCGCTGCCTGCGCATTCTGGCGATGGTCCGCTTCGTCTGCCCCGATGTCGAGGTGCGGCTCGCGGGCGGGCGCGAGGTGCATCTGCGCTCGATGCAGCCGCTGGCGCTCCACCTGGTCAACTCCATCTTCCTGGGCGACTACCTGACGAGCGAGGGCCAGGCCGGCCAGACCGACCTGGACATGATCGCGGACGCCGGTTTCGAGGTGGAGGGCCAGGGCACGACGACGCTGCCGCGCCACCGGGCCGACGCCCTGGCCGGCGGTTGCGGTACGCAGGACGCCTCGGCGGGGTCCGGCTGCGGATCGCACGAGGCCTCCGGAGCCGGTGGCTGCGGTTCGCACGGTGGCGGGGGCTGCGGGCCGTGCGGTGGCCACGGGGAGCAGGAGCCGGTGGCTGACGCCGACGCCGGGCAGAGCGTCCCGGTCGCGCGTACGGACGCCAACGGCGTAGCGCGTACGGATCTGGTGGCGGTGCGCCGACGCGGTGCGGGAACGGATCTCGCGCCCAATGCCTGAGCCGTACGCCGCCGCGCGCTCCGGAGCCGCTGCGCCGAAGCCGTACACGCCCGACGAACTGCGGGCGCTGGACCGCGCGCACGTCTGGCACCCGTACGGTCCGATGCCAGGTCGGCAGGAGCCGCTGATCGTGGAGTCGGCCTCCGGCGTACGGCTCCGGCTCGCCGAACCCGTCGAGGGGCGGCGCGAGTTGGTGGACGGCATGTCCTCCTGGTGGTCGGCGGTGCACGGTTACAACCACCCGGTCCTCAACGAGGCCGCACGCGGCCAGCTGGACCGGATGAGCCATGTGATGTTCGGCGGGCTCACCCATGAGCCCGCCGTCCGGCTGGCGACCCGGCTGGTGGAGATCACCCCCGAGCCGCTCCAGCACGTCTTCCTCGCCGACTCGGGGTCCGTCTCCGTGGAGGTCGCGGTCAAGATGTGCCTCCAGTTCTGGCGTTCGGCCGGGCGCCTGGAGAAGCGCCGGCTGCTGACCTGGCGCGGCGGCTACCACGGGGACACCTGGCAGCCGATGTCCGTGTGCGACCCGGAGGGCGGGATGCACGAGCTGTGGTCGGGCTCCCTGCCCCGGCAGGTCTTCGCCGACGCCCCGCCGGACGGCTTCGACGCCGAGCCGGACGCCGCCTATGTGACGCACCTGCGGGAGCTGATCGCCGCGCACGCCGACGAGCTCGCGGCGGTCATCGTGGAGCCGGTGGTGCAGGGGGCCGGCGGGATGCGGTTCCACTCCCCCGCCTATCTGCGGGTGCTGCGCGAGGCGTGCGACGAGCACGACGTCCTGCTGGTCCTCGACGAGATCGCGACCGGTTTCGGGCGCACGGGCACGCTGTTCGCCGCCGGGCACGCCGGGATCTCTCCGGATGTCATGTGCCTCGGCAAGGCGCTGACCGGCGGTTATCTCACGCTGGCGGCCACACTGTGCACCACGCGGGTGGCCGAGGGCATCTCCAGCGGCGAGGTGCCGGTGCTGGCGCACGGGCCGACGTTCATGGGCAATCCGCTGGCCGCCTCGGTGGCCTCGGCCTCCGTGGACCTGCTGCTCGGGCAGGACTGGGAGGGCGAGGTGACGCGGATCGGCGCGGGCCTGCGCTCCGGGCTCGCCGCCGCCTCCGACATCGCCGGAGTGGTGGACGTCCGCGTCCTGGGCGCCATCGGGGTCGTCCAGCTCGACCATGAGGTGGACATGGCCGCCGCGACCCGTGCGGCCGTGCGCGAGGGCGTATGGCTGCGGCCGTTCCGCGACCTCGTCTACACGATGCCGCCGTACGTCACGGGCGACGAGGACGTGGCACGGATCTGCCGGGCCGTGTGCGCCGCGGCACAGGAGGGCTGAGCCGACATGTCGACGATTCTGGTGGTGTCCGGTACGGGCACGGAGATCGGCAAGACCGTGGTGACCGCCGCGGTGGCGGCCACCGCGCGGGGCCGCCGGGTCGCGGTGCTCAAGCCCGCGCAGACCGGGCTCGCGCCCGGGGAACCGGGCGACGCGGCCGAGGTGGCGCGGCTGGCGGGCAGCCATGTCACCGCCGTCGAACTGGCACGGTTCCCCGAGCCGTTGGCCCCGGCCACGGCAGCCCGGCGAGCGGGGCTCGCGCCCGTACGGCCGTTCGAGGTGGCCGAGGCGGCGGAGAAGCTGGCCACCGAGTACGACCTGGTGCTGGTGGAGGGTGCGGGCGGGCTCCTCGTACGGTTCGACGACGAGGGCGGCACGCTCGCGGACGCGGCCCGGCTGCTGTCCGCGCCGGTGCTGGTGGTGGCCCCCGCGGGCCTGGGCACGCTGAACGCCACCGCGCTGACCGCCGAGGCGCTGCGGAACCGGGGGCTGAGCTGCCGGGGCGTCGTGATCGGCAGCATGCCCGCGGAGCCGGACCTCGCGGCCCGCTGCAACATCGAGGATCTGCCGGTGGCGGCCGGCGCACCGCTGCTGGGCGCGGTACCGGCAGGCGCGGGTTCACTGGCGGGCGCCGACTTCGTGGAACGCGCGCCGGGTTGGCTGGCTCCGGAGCTCGGAGGGACCTGGGCCGCGCGCTGACCCGGGCGTGTGTGTGGGTGGGGGGGGCGGCGGGCGGTCCTCGGGGATTCCCGCGGGGGCGATCCGGGGGAGAATCGTGGAGGAGCGTCACGTCCACTCCTTGAGCGTCACGTCCACTCCTCGACGGAGGTCCGTCATGCAGCTGCGCAGCAGGAAGCTTCCCCGGGACGCCGTGCACCACCCGGTCTTCGCCCGCTTCTACGCGCGGGTGAGCGTGACCGCCGACCTGAAGGGCGGCATCGCCGCGTACCGCGAGGAGCTGCTGGCGGGGCTCTCGGGCCGGGTCATCGAGGTCGGCGCCGGGAACGGGCTGAACTTCGCCCACTACCCGGAAGCCGTCTCGGAGGTCGTGGCGCTGGAGCCGGAGCGCTCGCTGCGGCAGCTCGCCGTCCGCTCCGGGCTGCGCGCCGAGGTGCCGGTGGACGTGGTGCCGGGGGCCGCGGAGGCGCTGCCGGTCAAGAGCGAGGCCTTCGACGGGGCGGTGGCGTCCCTGGTCCTGTGCACCGTACGGGATCTGCCCCGGGCGCTCGCCGAGATCAGGCGGGTGCTGCGCCCGGGCGGTGAACTGCGGTTCTTCGAGCACGGGCTGGCACCGGGCCGGGCGCTGGCCACGGCGCAGCGGGCGGCCGACCGGACCGTGTGGCCGCTGCTCTTCGGCGGCTGTCACACCGCCCGGGATCCACTGGCGGCGATCGCGGCGGCGGGCTTCGAGATGGGCACGTACCGCAGGCTGCGCATTCCGGAGTCGGGCCTCCAGATGCCTTCCTCGCCGTGCGTCCTGGGCGTGGCCCGCAAGCCGTTCACGGAGGACTGAGCCGCCGGCCGGATGGTTCGGCCCTGGGCCTCGCACCAGGTGGTTCGACGTGCTTCACGCCGGGAGGCTCAGCCCCGTCCCGCACCAGGTGGTTCGGCCCTGTCTCATACGCTCCACTGCCGCAGCTCGTCGGCGATGGCCCGTACATCCGCCTTGCCCTGCTTCACCAGGAGCGCCAGATCGCGGACCTGCTCGGGCGAGGTGATGACCTTGAGCCCGGAGGCGACGAGATAGCCGTATGCGACGGCCGAGGCGAACATCGCGTTGGAGTGTTCGAGGGCGGGCACATGCAGCAGCAACTGCAACAGGGCGGCCGCCCGCGCGTGCGGGTCGCTGTAGACGGCGCTGCCGAAGATCTCCGCGTCATGCCGTGCGACGGCGGCGACGAGCGCGCCCCAGTCGACGACCTGCGGGTCTCCGGGCGTCTTGTGCTCGGCGACCATCAGCAGCCAGGAGAGGTCGATCCGCAGATTCAACGGGTGCCTTCGCGCTCCGGGCCGAACTCCTCGGCGAACACCGACTCGTACTGCTTCATGAAGTCGGCCGCGGCCTCGACGAAGGTGTGTCCGACCTCGCCCGCGTCCTGCTGGACCAGTTCTTCTATGTAGCGGTTCACGCTCATCCCCCTCTGCAGCGCGCGCTGTCGCGCGGCCTCGGCGGTGGCCTCGTCCACTCGAACGTTCAACTGAGTCTTGGGCACCCCATCACGCTAGCGCGGCTGTGCTAGCACCGGCAAGAGGAGGGGGTGTCCGCACGGCGAAACGCGATCGACGCCCTGGCGCGGCGGGTGGTGGGATGGCCGTCATGAACGATCTTTCGATACGGTCCGCGACCCCGGCCGACCTGGACGAGGTCCTCGCCTTCTGGAAGGTGGCCGCCGAGGGCACCAGCATCAGCGACGACGGGGACGGCGTCGCACGCCTGGTGGAACGGGACCCCGAGGCGTTGCTCCTCGCGGAACGGGAAGGGGCGCTGGTGGGCACCGTCATCGTGGGCTTCGACGGCTGGCGCTGCCATCTCTACCGGCTCGCGGTCCATCCGGACCAACGGCGCCGGGGCGTGGGCAGCGCCCTGCTCGCGGCGGCCGAGGAACGGTTCACCGCACTGGGCGGACGGCGCGCCGACGCCATGGTGCTCGACCGCAACACGTCGGCCCAGCACGCCTGGCGCGCGGCGGGCTACGCGCCCGAGCCGCAGTGGAGCCGCTGGGTGAAGCATCTGACGGACTGACGGACCGACGGCGGTAGGACGGTGCGTGGCCGGGCAGACGCCCAGGATGCCTGGTACCCGATTCCGCCGACACCGCGCGGTCCTTCCGTCCCTGCCCGATCATGGGACGGAGGTGAACCGATGATCGAAGTGCTTCTGCTGCTCGTCGCCCTGCTGCTCTGCGTCGCCTGCGGCGCGTTCGTCGCGGCGGAGTTCTCGCTGACCACCGTGGAGCGCGGTGAGCTCGAACGGGCCGTCGAGCGGGGTGACCGGGGCGCCGCGAGCGCGCTGAAGGCGGTACGCAGCCTCACCTTCCAGCTCTCGGGCGCCCAGCTCGGCATCACCGTCACCAACCTGGTGATCGGCATGCTCTCCGAACCGTCCATCGCCAAGCTGATCCGGAGCCCCGTCGAGGCGGCGGGGATGCCTCCCGCCGCCGCGTCCACCCTGGCGCTCGTCATCGGTACGGCGCTGTCGACGGTGGTCCTGATGGTGGTCGGCGAACTGGTTCCGAAGAACTGGGCGATCTCCTCGCCGCTGGCCGTGGCCAAGGCGGTGGCCACGCCGCAGCGCGGGTTCACCGCGGTGTTCCGGCCCTTCATCAGCCACCTCAACAACACGGCCAACCGGATCGTGCGCCGCTTCGGTCTGGAACCGACCGAGGAGCTGGCCTCCGCCCGCAGCCCGCAGGAGCTGGTGGCACTGGCCCGGCACTCCGCGAAGGCCGGGGCGCTGGAGGCGGACACCGCCGAGCTGTTCGTCCGCACCCTGAACCTCTCGGAGCTGACCGCGGAGAACGTGATGACCCCGCGGGTCCAGGTGACCGCGCTGGACCTGCACGCGACGGCCGAGGACGTCGCCAACGCCACGCGGGCCACCGGTCTGTCCCGCTTCCCCGTCTACCGGGGCAGCCTGGACACCGTGGTCGGCGTGGCCCACATCAAGGACGTGCTGGCGATCCCCGCCGACCGGCGGCCCCGCACCCGGATCTCGGAACTGCTGCGCGAGCCCCTTCTCGTACCGGAGACGCTCACCGTGGACAAGCTGCTGGACCGGCTGTCCGGACGGCTCGCCATGGCCGTGGTGATCGACGAGTACGGCGGGACGGCCGGGGTCGCGACGCTGGAGGACATCGTGGAGGAAGTCGTCGGCGAGGTCCGGGACGAGCACGATCCGCACGAGACGCCCGACCTCGCCGCCGCCGGTGAGGACGCCGACGGGCGGACCCTGTGGTCGGCCGACGGGGCGGCGCGCACCGACCAGCTCCGCAGGATCGGTCTACGGGTGCCGGACGGGCCCTACGAGACGCTCGCGGGGCTGATCGCCGCCGAGATCGGACGGATCCCGACGGTGGGCGACAGCGTCGAGCTGGCCGGGTGGCGGATCGACGTGGTGGACGCCTCGGGCCGCCGTGCCGCGCGGGCCCTGCTGCACGCCCCGCTGCCCGGCTCCGAGGACGACCGGACGGAGGGCGCACAGTGATCGTTCTCCAGCTCTTCATCGGCCTGCTGACCCTGGTGGCCAACGCCTTCTTCGTGGGCGCCGAATTCGCCCTGATCTCCGTACGCCGCAGCCAGATCGAACCGGAGGCCGAGGCCGGGAACCGGCGGGCCCGCAGTGTCATCTGGGGGCTGGAACACGTCTCGGCGCTGCTCGCCGCCGCCCAGCTCGGCATCACGCTCTGCACCCTGGTGCTGGGCATCGTCGCCGAACCGGCCATCGCGCATCTGCTGGAACCGGTCTTCGACGCGGTGGGGGTGCCGCACGGGCTGGTCCACCCGCTGTCGTTCGTCATCGCGCTGGCCGTGGCGACCTATCTGCACATGCTCCTGGGCGAGATGGTCCCGAAGAACATCGCGCTGGCCGAACCGGCGCGGAGCGCCCTGCTGCTGGGCCCGCCGCTGGTCGCGATGGCCCGTGGCCTGCGTCCGGTGATCTTCACGATCAACGCGTTCGCCAACACCCTGCTGAAGCTGTTGCGGGTGGAGACGAAGGACGAGGTCTCCGCGACGTTCTCGGACGACGAGCTGGCCCGGCTGGTGCAGGACGCCGGGGACGCCGGGCTGGTCGACGACCGCTCGGCGCAACGCCTCCACCACGCTCTGGAGCTGGGCCGCCGGCCGGTACGGGATGTGGTGATGCCGGTCGACCGGGTGCTGTACGCCCGGGTCGGCACCACTCCGGAGGAGCTGGAGCGGCTCTCGTCCGAGTCCGGGTTCTCCCGCTTCCCGGTGATGGACAGCGAGCAGCGCATCCTCGGCTACCTCCATGTGAAGGACGCCCTGGACGCGACACCCCGCGACCTGCCCTTCCCGGTGACGGCGATGCGGCCGATCGCCCGCGTCCGGGCGGCGACTCCGCTGGACGACGTGCTCACCGCCCTGCGGCGCAGCCGGACCCACCTGGCGGCCGTCCTCGACGAGGACGACCGGCTGGCCGGCATGGTCACGATGGAGGACGTCCTCCGCGAACTCGTCGGACGGCCGCAGTCCCGCTGACCGCTGGTCCGCTGCGCGACCGATCCACCGGCCCACGTTCCACCGGCCCACGTTCCGCTGGCCTACCGGTCTACCGGCCGGTAGGATCAGCGGGCCATGGAATTGAATGCCTCCTACACCAGTCTCGTCGCGGTCGGCGACTCGTTCACCGAGGGCATGTCGGATCTGCTCGCCGACGGCACCTACCGGGGCTGGGCCGACGTCCTCGCCTCCCGGCTGGCGTCCCGGTCCCCCGGTTTCCGGTACGCCAATCTCGCCGTACGCGGGAAGCTCATCGGCCAGATCGTCGACGAGCAGGTGGAGGCGGCGGCCGCGCTCCGGGCCGATGTGGTGACGCTTGTCGGCGGGCTCAACGACACGCTGCGCCCGAAGTGCGACATGGGCCTGGTCAAGGGGCGGCTGGAAGAGGCCGTGGAACGTCTGGCCCCGTCCTGCAAACAGCTCGTCCTGATGCGCAGCCCCGCCCGCAACGGACCGGTGCTGGAGCGGTTCCGGCCCCGCATGGAGGAGCTGTTCACCCTGATCGACGACCTGGCCGCCCGGCACGGGGCATCGGTGGTCGATCTCTACAGCGCGCCGTCGCTCAGCGACCCACGGATGTGGGACGTGGACCGGCTGCACCTGACCGCCGAAGGACACCGGCGTGTCGCCGAGGCGGTCTGGCAGACCCTGGGGCTTCCGGCCGAGCTCGACTGGTGGACGCCGGTCCCCGCTACCGCGCCCCCGCGCTGGGCGTCCCGGCGGACCGAGGACATCCGCTTCGCCCGCCGACACCTCGCCCCCTGGATCGGCCGACGGCTCACCGGCCGCTCCTCCGGCGACGGCCGCTCGGGCGCGCAGTTCGACGCCACGACGGGCAGGGCCTTCTGGATCACGCCCACGAACACCGAGACCCCCGGCCCGGTGACCGAATGGCGCCGAGCCGTCTCCCCCGGCGCCACGCTGAGCAGCCCCGAAGCCGACTGACCCTGGACCACCAGGCCCGCGCCTTCGTAGCAAGCCACAAATAAGGGCGCGTCGCTGGCCTGCACAAACCGCCAGTAGAATCTGTTTACGTGACTGCTGTGTCTGCGAAGCCTCGCATCCCCAATGTCCTGGCCGGCCGCTACGCCTCTGCGGAGCTGGCCGTCCTCTGGTCCCCCGAGCAGAAGGTGAAGCTGGAGCGTCAGCTGTGGCTGGCGGTGCTGCGCGCTCAGAAGGACCTCGGGATCGAGGTGCCCGATGCGGCGCTGGCCGACTACGAGCGCGTGCTGGACCAGGTCGACCTGGCCTCGATCGCCGAGCGCGAGAAGATCACCCGGCACGACGTGAAGGCCCGGATCGAGGAGTTCAACGCCCTCGCCGGTCATGAGCAGGTCCACAAGGGCATGACCTCCCGGGACCTGACGGAGAACGTCGAGCAGCTTCAGATCCGCCTTTCGCTGGAGCTGATGCGCAACCGCACCGTGGCCGTGCTGGCCCGGCTCGGCAAGCTCGCGGCGGAGTACCGCGAGCTCGTCATCGCCGGCCGCTCGCACAATGTCGCCGCGCAGGCGACGACGCTGGGCAAGCGCTTCGCGACCGCGGCCGACGAGCTGCTGGTCGCCTACGGCCGCCTGGAGGACCTTCTCTCCCGCTACCCGCTGCGCGGGATCAAGGGTCCGGTCGGCACGGCGCAGGACATGCTGGACCTGCTCGGCGGCGACGCGGGCAAGCTGGCCGACCTGGAGCAGCGCATCGCCGGGCACCTCGGCTTCGCCGAGGCGTTCACCTCTGTCGGTCAGGTCTACCCCCGATCGCTCGACTACGACGTGGTCACCGCTCTGGTGCAGCTCGCCGCGGCGCCCTCCTCGGTGGCGAAGACCATCCGGCTGATGGCCGGCCACGAGTTGGTGACCGAGGGCTTCAAGCCCGGCCAGGTCGGCTCGTCCGCGATGCCGCACAAGATGAACACGCGCTCCTGCGAGCGGGTGAACGGTCTGATGGTGATCCTGCGCGGCTATGCCTCGATGACGGGTGAGCTGGCGGGCGACCAGTGGAACGAGGGCGACGTGTCCTGTTCCGTGGTCCGCCGGGTGGCGCTCCCGGACGCGTTCTTCGCATTCGACGGCCTCCTGGAAACCTTCCTGACGGTGCTGGACGAGTTCGGCGCGTTCCCCGCGGTCGTGGCGCGCGAACTGGACCGCTACCTCCCGTTCCTGGCCACCACCAAGGTCCTGATGGGCGCCGTTCGGGCCGGGGTGGGCCGCGAGGTGGCGCACGAGGCGATCAAGGAGAACGCGGTCGCCTCCGCCCTCGCGATGCGGGAGCAGGGCGCCGAGCGCAACGAGCTGCTCGACAAGCTCGCCGCGGACGAGCGGATCCCGCTGGACCGCGCGCAGTTGGACGAGCTGATGGCCGACAAGCTCTCGTTCACGGGTGCCGCCGGCGACCAGGTCTCGTCGCTCGTCGCCCGGATCGAGGAGATCACCAAGCAGCACCCCGAGGCCGCGAACTACACCCCCGGCTCGATCCTCTGACCGGCACCGCCCTCACCGCATGACCCCCGAAGAGCTGAGCGCCGCCCGTGACCGCATCGTCCCCGATGTGGCCGCGGGCGGTCTGCGCGTGCTCTTCTGCGGCATCAACCCGAGCCTGATGACCGCGGCCACGGGCCACCATTTCGCCCACCCCGGGAACCGGTTCTGGCCGGTCCTGCACCGCTCGGGTTTCACGCCCCGGCAGCTGCGTCCTTCGGAGCAGGCCGAGTTGCTCGGACTCGGCCTCGGCATCACCAATGTGGTGGCGCGGGCCACGGCCCGGGCGGACGAGCTCGGCGCGGACGAGTTCCGGGAGGGTGGGGCCGCTCTGACGGCGAAGGTCGAGCGACTCGCGCCACAGTGGCTCGCGGTCGTCGGCATCACCGCCTACCGCACGGCCTTCGGTGAGCCCCGCGCCCGAATCGGCCCCCAGGACCGCACGGTCGGCGGCGCCCATGTGTGGGCTCTCCCCAACCCCAGCGGCCTCAACGCCCACTGGACGGTCCAGAGCATGGCCGAGGAGTACGCCCGCCTCCGGGAAGCCGTACTCACCCGCCCCCCGTCCGACCAGCCGGTCGGCCGCCGGCCCCACCCTGACCGACTGAGCTGAGCCGACCGCTCTCCTCCGGCTTCCTGCGCCCTTCCCTCTCCCCCTGCTCCTGCTCCCGCTCCCACCTCTGCCTCTGCCTCTGCCTCTGCCTCTGCCTCTGCCTCTGCCTCCGGCTCCGGGTACTGTGCGGAAGGCGCCTTCCTTCAGGGCCTCACGCGTCCCGGCGGCGGACCGCCCACCAGCCCGCCAGCAGCGCCGCTGCCGCCCACGCGGCTGCCACCGCCAGGCCGGTCCATGACTTCAGGCTGGGGCCCGAGGGCTGTCGAACGCGGAGATCGCGGCCGACCTCGTCGTCGGGATCCAGACGGTGAAAACCCATGTCAGCTCGGTTCTGGCGAAGTTGGGCGCCCGGGACCGCACGCAGGCGGTCATCGCCGCCTACGAGTCCGGATTCGTCGCTCCGGGGTGACCCAGGTTGCGGCTCGATACCGGCTTTCCTCGCTGGTCGCAGGGGTCCCGGCCAGCGAGTACGATCCGGCAGACATGCGCACGAGCTGGGAGGACATACCGTGGGCCGGCTGACCGGTGGGGACCCGTCCCTGTTGCGACGGATCAATTCCGCGGTAGTACTGCACGCCCTGAGAGGGGCCGGCGCGCCGACGCTGACGGACCTGACCCGGATCACGGGGCTGTCCCGGCCGACGGTCGAAGGGGTCGTCGAGGGGCTGTTCGAAGCGGGGCTCGTGGTCGAGGCCGTGCCCGACAAGAGTGAGGCACGGCGCCAGGGGCGCCCTGCCCGCAGGTTCCGTTTCCGGGCCGAGGCGGGTCACCTCCTCGGGGTGGAGATCGGCCCGCACCGGGTGTCGGCGCTCATCTCGGGGCTCGACGGCCGGATCGTCGGGGCGGGCTCCCGTGCGGTGTCGGAGACCGCCTGCGCGGACGACCGGCTCGACCAGGTCCGGGCCGTCATCGCGGATGTGCTGCGGCGCACCGGGGTGGCCCGGAGCAGTCTGCGTGCGGTCGGTGTGGGCAGCCCCGGGATCGTGGAGGCCGACGGCACGGTGCGGCTGGGTACGGCGTTGCCGGACTGGACCGGGCTCGCGCTCGGGGAGCGGCTTCGCCGTTCGTTCCGCTGCCCGGTGCTCGTCGAGAACGATGCCAACGCCGCCGCGGTGGCCGAGCACTGGAAGGGCGCGGCCACCGAGTCCGACGACGTGGTCTTCGTGCTGGCGGGGCTGAGTCCCGGAGCGGGGTCCTTGATCGGCGGGCGTCTGCACCGGGGGTTCGGCGGGGCCGCCGGTGAGATCGGCGCTCTCCACCTGCTGGGCAGGGACGTGACGCCGGAGCATCTGCTGTCGACGACCGACACACCGCTGGACCCGCTGGACGAGCATGCGGTGGCCGCGGTCTTCGCCAAGGCCCGGGAGGGCGATGCGGGAGCCCAGGCGGCGGTCGAGCGGTTCCTTCAGCGGCTGGTGCACGATGTGGCGGCGCTGGTGCTGGCGCTCGACCCGGAGCTGGTCGTGGTCGGCGGCTGGGCAGCCGGGCTGGACGGAGTGCTGGAGCCCCTCCGCCGGGAGCTGGCCCGCTACTGCCTGCGCCCGCCCCGGGTGACGCTGTCGCTGCTCGGAGAGGCCGCCGTCGCGACAGGGGCGCTGCGGCTCGCCCTGGACCACGTCGAGGAGCAGTTGTTCGCCGTCGAAGGGGCCGTGACCACCCGCCGCTGACTGCCCGACGCAACCTGCGGTGAGTAGTCCCCGGGAAAGCACGAACCCGCCGTTCCCGAGGGCCGGAGTCCTCGGAAAACGGCGGGCGTGGAGCCAGCGGGCCGGTGGCGTCAGGAGGCCTGGCGCTCCGGCTGTTCCTCGTGGCTGATCTCCAGCGCGCCGGAGTCCCCGAAGGTGAGCCGGCAGGTGTCCGCGCGGTAGGTGGCGACCGACACCGCCGCCGTGCCGTCCACGGTGAAGTAGCGGGTGGTGACGACGAGGACGGGGGCGCCGGGGAGCCGGTCCAGCTCCTTGGCGTCGTCCGCCCGTGCGGAGCCGAGCTCCACGGAGCGGTCCTGGCCCTGCAGGCCGAGCCGGTGCAGCTCGCGCAGCACGCTCCGGGCCCGGACGGCGCCGGACGGGGCCTCGATGGCGGAGAGGTCGGGCACCGAGGAGGCGGGGATGTAGAGGAGTTCCGCCGCTACCGCCTGCCCCTGGGTGTCACGGATACGGCGCACCACGTGCACCGGCTCGGCGGGGTCCGTGCCGAGCATGACGGCGACCGCCGCCGGGGCCTTGTCCATGGTGCTGTCGACCGGCTGCCAGGCCTCGCCGCTGACGCCGCCCGTCCATTCGTGCTGGGCGGTGGAGACGGCGATGCCCACGCGCGGCGGGGCGACGGTCGTCCCGACTCCACGGCGGCGCTGCAGTCTGCCTTCGAGTTCGAGCTGCTCCAGAGCCTGCCGGAGCGTGGCTCGCGCGACGCCGAACCGCGCCGCGAGGTCCCGCTCGTTGGGCAGGATCTCCCCCACCGCAAAGTCCGAGTCGAGTGCCTCACTGAGCACGGTCTTGAGGTGCCAGTACTTCGGCTCCTGAACCGATTCCAGCTGCGTGGTCCCCACCCTGTCCTCCGCAATCGCCCAGCGTCTTTTTCCGCGACGTTATTTATTAAAGGTTCCTGTCTTAAGTGGAGACCCTAGGACGGCATACCCCCTTGGTCAAGACCAATACTTATTCCGTAACGGAGCGAAACGGGACTCTGGCGCAGAGCGTTCACACGACGTTCGTGGTGCCGTGAGGCGCGCGCAGCACAAAGCCCCGCCATCGCAACGGATGGCGAGGCTCTGACCAGGCCCGGAGCGTGCCTGCGGGGCCGAGGTGGCCGGTGGTGCTTTTGGCTATGCGGCGGGCAGTCCGGAGAGCTTGTCCGGATTACGAATGATATAGGCGCATTGAATGACACCTTGGCTGACTTCGATCTGAAAGACGGCGTCGGGCCTCCCGCCGAGGAAGTAGACGGCGGCGGGTCCGCCGTTGAGCTCCACGATGCGGATTTCCCCGTCCGGGCCGAGGTCGCTCGCCACCGCGAAGAGGAAGCGGCCGACCTTGTCGGCGGTCTCGATGATCCGCCGTGGCGCCTTCGCCTTGCCTCCGCTGTCGCTGATGAGCCGGACGTCCGGGGCCAGCAGCGCGAGCAGCTGCTCGATGCCGCCTCCGGACGCGGCGGCCAGGAAGCGTTCGGTGAGGTCGCGCCGCTCGGCCGGGTCCACGTCGTAGCGCGGCTTGCGCTCCTCCACATGCCGCCTGGCACGGCCGGCGAGCTGCCGGACGGCCGCCTCGGTGCGGTCCAGGGCGGTGGCGATCTCGGCGTACGGGAATCCGAAGGCCTCCCGGAGCACGAACACCGCCCGTTCCAGCGGCGAGAGCGATTCGAGGACGACCAGCACGGCGAGTGAGACGGAATCGGCGAGGACGGCGCGTTCCGCGGTGTCGGGCAGGGTCGGGCCGAAGTCCGTGACCACCGGCTCCGGCAGCCAGGGCCCCGGATACGACTCCCGGCGCGACTGCAGGTGCCGGAGCCGGTCGATGGCCAGCCGGGTGGTGATCCGCACCAGGAAGGCGCGCGGCTCCCGGATGTCCTCGCGCGCCGCCGCCGACCACCTCAGCCACGCTTCCTGGACCACGTCCTCGGCGTCGGCGACGCGGCCGAGCATGCGATAGGCGACCCCGGTGAGAACGGGCCGGTGTTCCTCGAAGAGCTCGGTCGCGGCGTCGGCGGTCATCGGTCCATCCCAGCCCACGGGCCACCCGCTGTCCAGCGGGAATCGCCCGGCCCCTTGAACTCCAAGCTACCCGACGGTAATTGTTGTTGACGAGATGTCTACCCACTCCAGGGAGCAGCATGACCACCACGGTCTCCTTCACCGTCGCAACGGCCGACGGCCCCCGTCCGGTCTCGGTCGCGTACGAACGGACCGGCTCGGGCGAACCGTTGCTGCTCCTGCACGGCATCGGGCACCATCTGCGGGCCTGGGACCCGGTGGCCCGGATCCTGGCCGCCGAACGTGAGGTGATCGCCGTGGACCTGCCCGGCTTCGGCACCTCGCCCGCGCTGCCGGACGGAGTTCCGTACGATGCCGCGACCGTCGGCCCGGTCTTCGGAGCCTTCTGCGCCGAACTCGGCCTGGACCGCCCCCATGTGGCCGGGAACTCGCTGGGCGGCCTGCAGGCGCTGGAATTGGGCCGTGCCGGACTGGCGCGGTCGGTGACCGCACTGTCCCCGGCGGGCTTCTGGACCGAGGCGGAACGGCGCTACGCCTTCGGCACCCTGCGGACGATGCGCCGGAGCGCACTGGCCCTGCCGGTGCCGCTGATAGAGCGCCTGTCGCGCAGCGCGGCCGGCCGGGCGGCTCTCACGAGCACCATCTACGCCCGGCCCGGCAGGCGTTCACCGGAGGCCGTCGTCGCCGAGACGCTCGCCCTGCGCGGGGCGACCGGTTTTCACCAGACGCTGGAGGTCGGCCGGGGCGCCTCCTTCGGCGAGGACGTCAAGGGCATACCCGTCACCGTCGCCTGGGGCACCCGCGACCGCATCCTGTTGCGCCGGCAGGGAGTCCGCGCCAAGCGGGTGATCCCCGACGCCCGGCTCGTGCGGCTGCCCGGCTGCGGGCACGTCCCGATGAACGACGACCCGGCGCTCGTGGCCCGCGTCATCCTGGACACCAGTCGCTGAGCCGTCCTGCCGGGGCGTCGGGGTGCGGCCGGAGAGCCGCGCTCCGGCGCCCGCGCGCGGCCCGATGACGCCCGAGCCGTACGCCACGCCGGCGCCGACCAGGAGACTTCCCGCGCCCTGTGCGAGGCCGTACGTCCCGGCTCCGACCAGCGGTGCGGTCAGGGCGGCGGAGACCGGGATCAGACCTGAGAAGAGCGTGGCGCGTTCGGCTCCGATGCGCTGCATCCCGCTGTACCAGCAGACGAATCCGATCACGGTGACGACGACGGCCTGCCACAGCAGGGCCGTCGCCTCGCCGCCCGTCGGGACCCGCAGGAACGAGCCGCCGTGCATCAGCAGACCGAGCAGCGCCGATTCGACGGCGGCGACGGCGCAGACCGTCGCGGAGAGCAGTTTCGGGCCGAGCGGCCGCAGTACCGCGACGGCGAGGACCGCGAAGCCGACCTCTCCCGCGAGCGCACCCACCGAGAACAGCACACCCGCCAGGTCGGTGCGCCCCCAGCCCTGAACGGTGAACGCCCCGACGGCGACGAGTCCGGCCGCGTACAGCGTGACGCGGGACGGCCGACGACCGTCCAGCAGCGGAACGAGCACGCCGACCACGATCGGCGCGCAGCCCACGAAGACGCCCGGAACAGCTGGTTCAGCCGACTGCTCGGCCGCCAGGACCGCCAGGTTGAACCCGACCATGCCCACGGCGGCGAGCAGCGCGATCCGCCCCCACTGGCGGCGGGTGAGACGCCGGAGCCGGACCGCCGCGGAGTCGGGGTCACGCCGCAGGAACGGGACGAGCAGGAGCGCGGCGAGACCGTACCGGAGGGCCTGGCCACCCGCGAACGGGTAGTCGCCGAGGACGCTGTTGGCCGTGAAGGATGCCCCCACCAGCACACACGCGAGGGCCGCGAGGAGAGCCCCGCGCAGAGAGGTTGCGTTCATGGACCTGACGCTAGGGTCGGCGGCGGACCGGTTTAAGGTCCACTTCCATGACGTCTTCGGGGACCAATCCGGACCGGCGGCCCGCGCGCGAGGCGGACGACCGCGGCTCAGGAGGCGGTGGCGCCGGTTCCCTTTCCCCGGCTTGGGAGTTGCTGCTGCCCGCCGCTGCCGCGCCGGCGCGCGGGCGGGGGCGCGCGCTCCGGTCCGCGCTGCGGGAGGCGGTTCGCTCCGGCTGCCTCGCGGCCGGCACGAGACTGCCCTCCAGCCGTGAACTCGCGGCCGACCTGGGGGTGTCGCGCGGACTGGTCACCGAGGCGTACGAGCAGCTGACCGCGGAGGGCTATCTGCGCAGCGGGCGGGGTGCGGGCACCTGGGTGAGCGAGGGCGTACGCGCGGCGGTGCATCCCGTACGTGACCGTGCGCCGCGCGCGCCGGGCGCGCGGGTGGACTTCCGGCCCGGCACCCCCGATCTCTCCCTCTTCCCGCGCGGTGCGTGGAGTGCCGCCCAGCGGACGGTGTTCGGGCGGCTGCCGCACGAGGCGCTGGGCTACCCCGATCCACGCGGGCTGCCGGAGCTGCGCGAGGCGCTGGCCGGGCTGCTCGCCCGGCGTCGTGGCGTGGTGGCCGATCCGGAGCGTCTGGTGGTCTGTTCGGGGGTCGCCCAGGCGACGACGCTGCTCGGTTTCGTACTCCGGGACGAGGGCGTGACCTCGGTCGGGGTGGAGGATCCGGGCAGCCCGGAACACGCGTCGCTGTTCGCGGCGACCGGCCTGGGCACGGTCCCGCTGCCCCTCGACGAGGACGGCCTGGCCCTCGCGCCTCTGAAGCGCTCCGGCGTACGCGCGCTGGTGACCACGCCCGCGCACCAGTTCCCCACCGGAATCGGATACTCCGCGCAGCGTCGTGGCGAACTGCTCGGGTGGGCCCGGGAAGCGGACGCCGTGATCATGGAGGACGACTACGACGGGGACTTCCGGTACGACCGGGCGCCGGTGGGAGCCTTGCAGGGGCTGGACCCCGAACGGGTCGTGTACACCGGTTCCGTGAGCAAGTCGCTGGCTCCCGGTCTGCGGCTCGGCTGGCTGATCGCCCCCGCAGCGCTCACCGAGCGGATCGTCGCCCGCAAACGGACCATGGATCTTGGCAACCCGGTGATCGACCAGGCCGTGCTGGCGGACTTCGTCGTGCGCGGCGGCTACGACCGGCAATTGCGGCGCTGCCAACGGGCCTACCGGGAACGCCGCGACGCGATGGTGGCCGCGCTGGACGAGCACTTCCCGGGCACGGCGGTCAGCGGCATCGCGGCGGGCCTGCACATCATCGCCCGGCTGCCCGCGCGGTACGGCCCCGAGGACGTCCTCCTGGAGCGGGCGGCCGGGGCGGGCATCGCGCTGCGGCCGCTGCGCGACTGCGGAACGTCCGGTTCCGAGGACGGCACCGTGCCGCTCGTCCTCGGTTACGCGCATCTCGCCCCCGGCGACATCGCCCGCGGGGTCGCCGCGCTGGCGGAGGCCTGGCGGGTCGGCCGGGCCGGCCCCGGCTGACCGTGCGGCCCGGCGACCGTACGGCCCCGGCCGACGGGCGCCGTTCACCCGGGGTTGGGCCCCTGGTCTCCGCAGGGCACTAGGCATGGGCTGAGACCGGCGCCGGGCCACGTATTCTCGCGAACGGCGCACCGCCCGCCCACCTCCCCGGAGGCGCTTCGATGCCCGTGCCCTACCGTCCGCACCGTCCGCACATCGCCTCGCCCGGCCGCCGTGCCGTCCTCCGCGGCTCACTGATCGCCCCGGCGGCGGTCGCGCTGTCGCCCGCCGTCGCTTCGGCGGCGCCCGCGCTGCATCTGGCGGGGCGGCCCGAAGCGTCCTGGGGTGTGCAGGTCGGCAGCGTCACCGCCTCGTCGGCGCTCCTGTGGGTGCGCTCGGACCGGCCGGCCCGGATGCTGGTGGAGACCTCGTCGACCGAGTCGTTCCGGCGGGTCCGCAGGTGGTACGGGCCGTCGATCGGCCCCGGAACGGACTTCACCGGCACCACACCGCTGTACGGCCTGCCCCCGGGCGAGCAGGTGCACTACCGCGTGACGCTCGCCGATCCGGGCGATCCGCGCCGTACCGGCAAACCGGTGTACGGGACATTCCGTACCGCTCCGGCGCGCCGCCGGGCCGGGGTGCGGTTCCTGTGGTCCGGCGACATCGCGGGGCAGGGCTGGGGCATCAATCCGGACATCGGCGGCTACCGGGTCTACGAGGAGATGCGCCGCCTGGACCCGGACTTCTTCCTGTGCAGCGGCGACAGCATCTACGCGGACGGTCCGCTGGAGCCGAGCGTGACGCTGCCGGACGGCCGGATCTGGCGCAACGTCATGACCGAGGAGAAGGCGAAGGTCGCCGAGACGCTGGACGAGTACCGGGGCAACTTCCGCTACAACCTGCTCGACCGGAACGTCCGTCGTTTCAACGCGCAGGTGCCCTCCGTCGTGCAGTGGGACGACCACGAGGTGCGCAACAACTGGTATCCGGGCCAGATCCTCGACGACCCGCGGTACACCGAGAAGAACGTGGACATCCTGGCGGCGCGCTCCGTGCGCGCCTTCCACGAGTACGTGCCGCTCGCCCCCTCGTCCGGTCCCGAACGCCGTTCGCGCATGTACCGGGTCGTCCACCACGGGCCGCTGCTGGACGTGTTCGTGCTCGACATGCGTTCGTACCGCAACGCCAACTCCCCGGGCCGGCAGCCCGACGACACGACGGGGATCCTGGGCGCGGAGCAGTTGCGGTGGCTGAAACGCTCGCTCGCCGCGTCCCGCGCGGAGTGGAAGGTGATCGCCGCCGACATGCCGCTCGGACTCGTGGTCCCGGACGGTGCGACGGACTTCGAGGCCGTGGCGCAGGGTGATCCCGGGGCGCCGCTCGGGCGGGAGCTCCAGATCGCCGAACTGCTGCGGTTCATCAAGCACCGCGGGATCACCGGCACGGTGTGGCTGACGGCCGATGTGCACTACACCTCGGCCCAGCACTACGCGCCGGAGCGGGCGGCGTTCAAGGACTTCGCCCCCTTCTGGGAGTTCGTGTCGGGCCCGCTGGCGGCGGGCGGCTTCCCGGCCAACGCGCTGGACGGCACCTTCGGCCCGGACCGGGTCTTCGTACGGGCCCCGGAGCGGGCCAACGTCTCGCCGATGGAGACCCCGCAGTATTTCGGCGAGGTGGAGATCGACGGCGACAGTGCGGAACTGACGGTGCGTCTGCGGGCGGAGGGCGGATCGGTGTTGTTCACCAAGGTGCTGCGGCCCGGTCGCGTCGGGCAGTGAACGGCGGCCTCCGGGCGGCCGACAGCTGTTTCGAGGGCCGTTGTCAGTGGTGGGTCCTACGCTTTTTTTCATGACCCGATCCGTTCAGGCCTTGGCCTACGCACGCCCGTCCGCCCTGGAGTCCTCGCAGGTGGGGCCCTCCCTCGGTCTGGAGACCGCAGGAGGGCTCACCCCGCGCGGAGCGGAGGCGCACCCGCGGTTCTTCGCGGGTTTCCTCTCCGATCCGCGCATAGCGGCACGCGGGCTGCTGGCGGTGGCGGACGTGGCCGCCGCCCGCTACTACCAGCGGACGCTGACCGCGTCGCTGGACCCGGTGGTGACGGGGAACGGCGACCGGTTGCGCTTCGAGTCGTTCTCCGGCTGCTGCGGGGTGTACGCCCGTCTCGATGTGCTCCGGGAAGGGCTGGACGGGCAGGAGACCGGCCATGGAACGACGAATGTGGACGTGAACGCTCCGCTGCGGGAGGCGCTTTCGCGGATCACGGCGGACGATCCGCTGCATCTGCGCGTGGGGCCGGAGGAGTTGGCGGTGACCACGCTCGACGGCCCGGTGGTGGAGAAGAAGGTGCCGTTGCCCGACCGGTGGCTGCGCGGTTTCGCGGAGGCGCAGGTCGCCTCGGCCGGGTTCGATCTGCGGGCCGAGCTGACGGCGGCGCGGGCGGTGGCGTTCCTGCGGTCGCTGCCCCGCTCCTCGCCCTCGGGCCGTGCGACGCGTGGCGCCCGGTGGGTGGTGGCGTCGGGCGGTTCCCTGCGGCCGACGACCCGGCCGGTCCCGGGCGCGGTGTGTCTGCCGGGCCCGGAGCGGCTGGTGGCGTTGCAGCGGGTGCTGCGCGACGCGACGGCCCTCAGGGTGTACGGGCCGGTGGCCGACGGTGCGGCGGCGGCGAGCGCCTGGGAGGTGGTGCTGCCGGGGATGCGGCTCACGTTGACGCTCTCCCCGGACTCCGCGCGGGGGTTCTCGGGCGAGGGCGGCGTGCTGGAGGCGCTGGCCACGGATGACGCGGCGGCCGATGCCGAGCTGGTGTCCGTACTGCTCGCCTGGGAGCCCCGGATCGAACCGGCTTCGCTGGCCGAGCAGGCGGGGCTGAGCGTGCAGCGGGTGCGGGCCGCCCTGACCCGGCTCGGCACGGCGGGCCGCGTCGGCTACGACCTGGCGGACGCGGCCTACTTCCACCGGGAGTTGCCGTACGACGCGGACCGGGCGGAGCGGCACAATCCGCGTCTGGTGGCCGCCCGCAGGCTGGCCGGTGAGGGTGCGGTGTCGCTCGACGGTTCGCGGGCGACAGTCGCTTCCGGGGACCGTCGCTACCAGGTCCGCGAGAGCGGTTCGGCGTTCTCCTGCACCTGTCAGTGGTGGGCGGACTACCGGGGGCGGCGGGGTCCCTGCAAACACGCGCTCGCCGTGCGCATGGTCCGCCGGGGTGCGACGGTCGCGGGAGGCGTGCGATGAACGAGCTGCTCACCGCTGTACGGGCGGGGCGCCACCACGAGGTGCCTTCGCTGGTGCTCGCCCTGGACCGGCCCGGACGCCGGGCCGCGCTCGCCGAGTTGAAGGAGCTGCGCAAGGAGGTGCGGAGCTGGGACTGGCAGCGGCGGGACAAGATCCGCAAGGCGCTGTTGGTGGCCGGCGCGGGCTGTCACACCGGTGCGGCGGGGTGCGCCGCCTGGATCGGGGGCCGGGATCTGCGCGACTGGACCCGTTCTCCGTATCCGTTGATCCTCGCTTCGCTCAAGGACCGTGAGCCGGAGTGGCTCGGCGATCTCGCTCACCGGTTCGCGGGGCGCGCGGCCCTCTCCGACGCGGAGTACACCTTCGTCGGCGAGCTGACGCGGATCGCCGGGGCCCCGCTCCCCGTCACGGACAACCTGGTGGTGGGCTGGGCGGAGCTGGTCGGCGCGGCGCGTTGGCGCGGCCGGACGCGGCGTCCGCTGACCGACATCCTGCGGGACGACCCGCACTCCCCCGTGCTGGCGGCCCGGTTGTTCGAGATGCCGGAGCTGCCGCCGCAGGTCGACTTCTACGACGCGCCGGACTCGCAGGACCACTGGCCCGGGGCGCTGTGCGCACTGGCCGACGACGGGCTGCTGGACCGGCCGCATCTGGTGGAGCGGTGCGTGACCCGGCTGATGCGCGGCGGCAGATCCGTCGATCAGCGGTTCTTCCTGGCCGTTCTGTTGCGGCTGGGCACGACGGAGGAAGAGGAGGACCGGCATCTGCGGGACTGGACGGCGATGGCGGCGGACGGGATCGCTCCGGTCGCCTCGCATGCCCAGCAGGTGCTCGTACGGCTCGACGCGCGGGGCGTGCTCTCCACCCGGGAGCTGGCAGACGTTTCGGGCGCGGTGCTCTTCCGCCAGGAGAAGAAGCTGGTACGGGCCCAGCTGACGCTGCTGGGCAAGGCGCTGCGCCGGGACGCATCGACGGCGGGCGAGCTTCTTCCGGCGGTCGCCGAGGCGTTCGGCCACGAGGGCATCGACGTCCAGGAGCGGGCCCTGAAGCTGGTCGCGCGGTATCTGCCCGGCGTCTCGGACCCGGAGGTGCGGGAGCAGTTGGCCTTCGCCGCCGCGCAGTTGGGCCCGCTGCACCGGGAGACGGTCACCGCCCTGTTCGGCGATCTCGTGGCGGAGGAGGCGGCCGAGGCGTACGAGGAGTTCCTGCCGCCCGCGCCGGTGCTGCGACGTCACGGACCCGCACCGGAGACCGTGGCGCAGCTCGTCGAGGAAGTGGCCGCCCGGCTGAAGTCGCATGCGTCGGAGCACTGGGCCCCCTCGTCGGGCGTCGCGGACCCCTCGTCCGGGGTCACCGGCTTCGAGCGGGCGCTCGACGGGCTCGTCCGGCTGGCTCGCACCGACCGGGAGGAGCTGGCGAAGGCCCTGCGGGAAGCGCTGGCCGGCCTGTATCTCGTCGAGGGCGGTCTGTCTCCACGCATGGTCGAACCGCAGAACGTCTCGGCCTCGCACGGGCTGTCCGTGGTGGTGGCCTCGCTGCTGGGCCTGGTGTCCGAGCGGGACAGGGTCGCGTGGCGGGCGAAGACCACCGTGAAGGGTGCGGACGCCTGTGCCCATGCCGCGCTGAACGGGGTGCTGCTCGACCGGGCGTGGGAGGCGGCGGAGACGATACGGGACGGTCAGGCGCCGTTCCTGCTGGCCACGCCGAGCTGGCACACCGGCTCGATCGAAGCGGCCGAGCTCGTCGAGCGGCTGCGGACCTACCGGGAACTGGGTGTCCGTCCGGGCCCCGCCGACTTCGCCCAGGCCCTGCTGCGGGTCCGCCGCGGCGGCGGCCCCGAGGGCGCGGCCGCCGCCGCTGCGGCCGAGGCGCTGGCCACCGGAGAGGGCGACCGGCTGGCCGCCTGGCTCCGTGCCGACGAGCCGGTGGCCCCGGTGCTGCGGCACCCGGCGACCGCCGTCTCCCGTCCGTCGGCGGGCAATTGGTGGCAGCGGACGACGACCGGGGCCCGTCAGGTGCTGCCGGCGACCCGGGAACGGCTGGTGATCCGGCGCGAGTTCCCGGAAGCCTTCCACTGGCTGGGCCGGGCACAGCTCCCGAACGCCCGGGAGTGCTACCACTGGGGGCCCGAGCCGTCCTCGCACTGGACGGCCACCCTGCCCGAGGATCCGGAGACGCTGGCCGCCTGGCTGATGCCGGACCTGCTGTTCGCCGCCGACCATGGGCAGCGGGGAGCCGTCGGGTTCCTGCCGGCCTTGGCCGAGAGTGCGGGCGAGGTGGGCGGGGCGATGCATCTCGCGCTGGCCTACGGGCTCGGCGCCCGGCATCCGGAGGACCGGACGGCGGCGGTGGACGCCCTGCTGGTGCTGGCCGCGCGGGGCCGGCTGGACGGCGCGTCGCTCGGGCGCGAGCTGGCGATCCTGGTCGACCGCGACCTGGTGAAGGTGAACCGTACGGCCGACGCGCTCGGCACGGCGGCGGCCACCGGTGCGTTCCGGACGGTGCTGACCGTGCTGGCGGCGATGCTGCCCGGTCTCCTGGCGTACGAGAAAACACCCCGGGGGCTCGGCGATCTGCTGTCCGTGGCGGCCGGGTGCGCCGAGCGCTGCGGTACGGGCGGGATACCGCCGATCGCGGGGCTCGCGGCGACGGCGGGGCGCAAGGGCTCCTCGCAGACAGTCCGCCAGGCCGCCCGGCTGCTCGCGGCGTTCCCCACCGGGGCGCAGGATTCCACGCCGGACGCCGTCGGTCCGAACACCGTCGGTCTGCAAGCCGTCGGTCCGCAAGGCTCCGGTCCGGGTCGGAAGGATCAAGGAATGGCCGGTCTCAAAATCTGACCGAAAGACGACGATAGGCGACCAGATCCACACTTAACCCATCAGTCACAAGGCGTTCGTGATCAGGCAACACCGCTCGTTCACAGTGAGGATATGACTGATGTGACCTCTGCGAAGACCGCCCGCCGTCCGCACCACTGGCGGCGGGACCTGATCGAACTGGCCGCCCTGTTCACCGCCGTGGCCGTGGCCGACGCCATCGCCAACCTGATCGGACACCAGCCGGACGGGCCCTATCTGCTCATGGCGTCGGCGGTGGCGCTGGTGGCCACCGCCGCGTTCCACACCTGGTGGGCACGACGGCACAGTCACGCTCCCCCGCCAGACGAGGCGGTTGGGACCGGTGGCGGGACGGCGGGCGAGGCCGGGAGCAGCGGTGCGGGCGGGATCGCCGGGGCCGAGGAGACCGTGCTGTGGCGGATGCGGACGACGGTGCGCGACGCCCCGGGCAGTCTGGCCGCGCTGTGCGTGGCCCTCTCCGGGCTGCGGGTGGACATCCTCACCCTGCAGACCCACCCGCTCGCGGAGGGGACCGTCGACGAGTTCCTGCTGCGGGCCCCGGTCTCGCTCCAGGCGCAGGAGCTGTCCCGGGAGATCTCGGCCGCCGGTGGCGCGTCCACCTGGATCGAGCGGGCGGACGCCCACGATCTGGTCGACACCCCGACCCGGGTGCTGTCGCTGGCCACCCGGACGGCGCTCGACGCGGCCGAGCTGCCGCTCGCCCTGCGCCAGCTGCTCGGCCGGTGCACCATCCACTCGCTGCCCGCCGTCTCCGTCACCGGCCGGGCGACCGGGGAGAGCGCCCCGGTCGAGGGCGTGCTGGAGGAGACGGTGAT
Source organism: Streptomyces sp. SID14515 (assembly GCF_010548505.1). NCBI lineage: Bacteria > Bacillati > Actinomycetota > Actinomycetes > Kitasatosporales > Streptomycetaceae > Streptomyces > Streptomyces sp. SID14515. Next base: position 36,781 of record NZ_JAAGMH010000111.1, read on the forward strand.
GCGGCTGCGGGACCCGTCCGGCGGGGTGATCGCCGTCGAGCGGCCCTATCTGCCGTTCACGCCGACCGAGTTCGCGCGGGCGCGGGCCCTGGTCGAGCTCGACGCCCGGCTCGGTCCCCGCGTGCCGCGCAGCGAGGACGTCCTCACGCTGCCCGAGGGCAACGAGATCACCGTGCGCCGCGCGGACCGCGGCGATCTCGCCGCCGCCCGCGCCATGCACGACCGCTGCTCGCAGCGCACCCTGGGCCTGCGCTACCACGGTCCCGTCAAGGACGCGGACCGCTACCTCGACCATCTGCTGAGCCCCCGCTTCGGCCGCACCCTGGCGGTGCAGACGGCCTCCGGCAAGCTGGTGGCGCTGGGCCACCTCCTCTGGGACGGCGACGAGACCGAGGTCGCCCTCCTCGTCGAGGACGACTGGCAGCGCCGGGGCATCGGCTCCGAGCTGCTCGGCCGCCTGGTGGCCCTCGCCGAGGAAGCGGGCTGCGACAGCGTGTACGCCGTGACCCAGTCCCACAACACCGGCATGGTGGCGGCGATGCGCGCGCTGGAGCTGCCCCTCGACTACCAGATCGAGGAGGGCACGCTCGTCATCACCGCCCGGCTGACGACTGAAGGTGCTGCTCGGCCCTCCGTGCCGACGGAACAGGCCCGTCGCTGAGCGCCTGGCACAGATCCGCCCACAGGTCCTCGACGTCCTCCAGGCCGACCGACATCCGCAGCAGCCGGTCGCCGACGCCCGACGCCCGGCGGTCTCCCTCTTCCACAATGCGGTGGCTGATGGAGGCCGGGTGCTGGATCAGCGAGTCCACGCTGCCGAGGCTGACGGCGGGCGTGATGAGCCGCACCCCGGAGATCACCCGGTGCGGGTCCCCGTACACCTCGAAGGAGATCATCGCGCCGCCGATCCGCGGGTAGTGCACCCGGGCGATCCGCGGGTCGGCGGTGAGCCTGCGGACCAGTTCGGCGGCGCTCGTCGAGGCCGCCCGTACGCGTACCGGTAGCGTGGACAGGCCGCGCAGCAGCAGATAGCCGGCCAGCGGGTGCAGCACCCCGCCGGTGGCGAACCGCACCTGGCGCAGCGTGGCGGCGAACTCCTCGTCGCAGGCGACGACGCCGCCCATGACGTCCCCGTGGCCGCCGAGGTACTTGGTGGCGCTGTGCAGGACGATCCGCGCGCCGTGTTCGACCGGGCGCTGCAGGACGGGGGTGGCGAAGGTGTTGTCGACCAGCAGCGGCACGGATCCGCAGGCGTGGGCGACGGCCCGGATGTCGATCTCGGCCAGCGTCGGGTTGGCCGGCGTCTCGATCATCACGAGACCGGTGTCCGGCCGGATGGCGTCGGCGATGCCCGCCGGGTCGGTCCAGGTCACCTCGGTGCCCAGCAGCCCGGCGCCGAGCAGATGGTCGCTGCAGCCGTAGAGCGGGCGGACCGCGACGACATGGCGCAGCCCCTGGCTCGCGCGGGCGAGCAGCACCGCCGTGAGCGCGGCCATTCCGCTGGCGAAGGCGACCGCGCTCTCGGCGCCCTCCAGCCGGGCGAGCGCCGTTTCGAAGCGGCCCGTGGTCGGGTTGTCCAGCCGGGCGTAGACGGGCGGCCCGTCGGGCCGGGCCCCGGTGGTGGCGAAGGCGTCGATCCGCATCGCCTCGCCGCGCGAGTCGTAGGAGGGGTAGGTGGTGGACAGGTCGATCGGCGGGGCGTGCACGCCGAGGGAGGCGAGGTCGTCGCGTCCGGCGTGCACGGCTTCGGTGGCGAGAGCCCTGGACGGGGTGGGAGCAGGGGGCGTCATCGAGACTTCGTTGTCCATGCCGTCACTCTGAACAGTTACCGGCTCGTAGCGAGAAAACCCCGTGCTACGTTCGCCGCATGGCTGATTCCGTCGCTCTCGATCCGGTGGATCTGCAGATTCTGCGGCTGTTGCAGAACGATGCGCGGACCACGTACCGCGAGCTCGCGGCCGAGGTCGGCGTGGCCGCTTCGACGTGCCTGGACCGGGTGGCCCGGCTGCGCCGTTCCGGGGTAATCCTCGGGGATCAGCTGCGCCTCGATCCGGCGAAGCTCGGCCGGGGACTCCAGGCGCTGCTCCTGGTGCAGGTCCGGCCGCACCGCCGGGAGCTCATCGGGCCGTTCGTCGACCGGATCAGGTCGCTGCCGGAGTCGCGTGCGCTGTTCCACCTCACCGGTCCCGACGACTATCTCGTGCAGGTCGCGGTGGCCGACGCGGCGGATCTGCAGCGGCTGGTCCTGGACGAGTTCACCTCGCGCCGGGAGGTGGCCCGGGTGGACACCCGGCTGATCTTCCAGCAGTGGGACTGCGGACCACTGCTACCTCCCGCCGCCGCAAGCTGACGCACCGGCACAAGCACCAGCACCGGCACCGGCACCGGCACCGGCACCGGCCCAGAAGTACGGGGAAGTGATCGTCTTTCGGACGTCCGGCGGCCCATAGTGATGACGCGGAGGCCACCACCGTACGAGGATGTTCGCATGTCAGACACTTCGAGCAGCGCGCTGCCCCGTCAGGTCGCCGACGCCTACGTCGACGCAATCATCGAACTCGACCCCATCACGGGCACCTATCTGGGTGTGTCCGAAAGCTCGCGCCGGCTGCCCGACTTCTCACCGGCCGGCCAGGCCGCGACCGCCGACCTCATCCGCGCGACGCTGCGGGAGCTGGACGCGGCGGAGCGGCGTCCCGGTGCGGACAGCGATGCCGAGCGGCGCTGCGGACGGCTCCTGCGGGAACGCCTGACGGCGGAACTCGCCGTGCACGAGGCCGAGGAAGGCCTGCGGACCGTCTCCAACCTGCAGTCGCCCGCCCACAGCATCACCGAGGTCTTCACCCTCACGCCGACCGCGACGGACGAGGACTGGGCGGCGGTCGTGGAACGGCTGCGCGCCGTGCCCGCCGCGCACGAGGGCTACCGCGCCTCGCTCGCGCTCGGTCTGGAGCGCAAGCTGTACGGCGGACCGCGCGCGACCGCCACGTTCGTCGGACAGCTCACGGAGTGGGGCGGGGAGGGCGAGGGCACGGCGTTCTTCACGGAGTTCGTCGCTCCGGGCCCCGAGTCGCTGCGGGCCGAGCTGGACGAGGCCGCCCGGCTGGCGACGGCCTCGGTGCTCGCGCTGCGGGACTGGGTGCGCGATGTGTACGCCCCGGGCGTCGAAGGAGCCCCGGACCCGGTCGGCCGGGAGCGCTACGCCCTCTGGTCGCGGCTGTACAACGGCACCGATCTGGATCTCGACGAGGCGTACGCGTACGGCTGGTCGGAATACCACCGGCTGCTCGCCGAGATGAAGACCGAGGCCGCCAAGATCCTGCCCGGGGCCGGCCCCTGGGAGGTCCTCGCCCACCTCGATGTACACGGCAAGCACATCGAGGGCGTGGACGAGGTCCGCGAGTGGCTGCAGGGTCTGATGGACGAGGCGATCGAGGCGCTGGACGGCACGCACTTCGATCTCGCCGAGCGGGTACGGAAGGTGGAGTCCCGCATCGCGCCGCCCGGCGGGGCCGCCGCGCCGTACTACACCGGCCCCTCCGAGGACTTCTCCCGCCCCGGGCGCACCTGGCTGCCGACCATGGGCGAGACCCGTTTCCCGGTGTACGACCTGGTCTCCACCTGGTACCACGAGGGCGTTCCCGGCCACCACCTGCAGATCGCCCAGTGGACGCACGTCGCCGACAGCCTCTCCCGCTACCAGGCGTCGGTCGGCATGGTCAGCGCGAACGCCGAGGGCTGGGCGCTGTACGCGGAGCGGCTGATGGACGAGCTGGGCTTCCTGCCCGACGCGGAGCGGCGGCTCGGCTACCTCGACGCGCAGATGATGCGCGCCTGCCGGGTGATCGTCGACATCGGCATGCATCTGGAGCTGGAGATTCCGGCCGACTCCCCGTTCCACCCGGGCGAGCGCTGGACGCCCGATCTGGCCCAGGAGTTCTTCGGCAACCACAGCGGCCGTCCCGCCGACTTCGTGGAGAGCGAGCTGACCCGCTATCTCTCGATGCCGGGCCAGGCCATCGGCTACAAGCTCGGCGAGCGCGCCTGGCTGCTCGGCCGGGAGAACGCGCGCGCCGCGCACGGCGACGCGTTCGACCTCAAGGCCTGGCACATGGCGGCGCTCTCGCAGGGGTCGCTGGGCCTGGACGACCTGGTGGACGAGCTGTCCCGGCTCTGAGCGAGGAAGGCGAGCAAAGCCAGGAAGGCGAGGCGGCCCCGTCATGAGCGGCATGAGCAGCACGAGTGGCACGAGTGGCACGAACAGCACGAGTGAGCGGAACGGATTTCTGTTCTGCGCGGACCCGTTGCGCCTCTCGCGGCCCGATCCGCAGTTCGCCGGCGAGCTCGCGGCGGCGCGGGCGACCGGCGCGCGGATCGCGCTGCTCGATCATGACGCGCTGCTCGCGGGCGACGCGGCCGGTGCGGTGGCCCGGGTCGCGCGGGACTCCGGACCGTACTGGTACCGCGGGTGGATGATCCCCTCCGGCCGGTACGCGGAGCTGGAGGCGGCGCTCCGCGCACGGGGCTGCACCCTGCTCACCGGTGCCGCCGGCTACCGGCGGGCGCATGAACTCCCCGGCTGGTACGAGGAGTTCGAGGCTCTCACCCCGCGCAGCGCCTGGTGCGCCCTGACTCCGGGGGCTCCGGCGCCATCGGTCGACGAGCTGGCCGGGCTCGCGGCGCCCCTGGGGCCGGGGCCCGGCATCGTGAAGGACTTCGTGAAGTCCCGCAAGCACGAGTGGCACGAGGCCTGTTACGTACCGGAGCTCGCGGACCGGGAGCAACTGGCCGCCGTGGTGGGCCGGTTCGTGGAGTTGCAGGACGCCTTCCTCGCGGGCGGCCTGGTGCTGCGGGCCTTCGAGCCGTTCGTCGCGGGCGGCGAGGCGCGGGTGTGGTGGGTGGACGGGGAGGCGGTGCTCGTCACCGCCCACCCGGACGCCCCGGACACTCCCGACCGCGATCCCGTCCCCGAACTCCCTTCGCTGCGGCAGGCGGTGGGGCGTCTCGGGCTTCGCTGGGTCACCACCGACCTGGCGTTGCGCGAGGACGGGGTGTGGCGGGTGGTGGAGGTCGGCGACGGCCAGGTCAGCGGGCTGCCCGCCGGGGCGGAGGCCGGAGAGCTGTTCGGCGTGCTCGCCGACGCCGGGGCGCGCTGACCTCGGCCCGGGCCGGCCGCCACCGGGGCGCCTTGCCCCTGCCCGGTCCCGAGCGCCGCCGGGGCGTCTTCCCTCCACCCGGGCCCGACCGCCGCCGGACGCCCGGCCTCCTGGCCTCCCGACCTCCTGGCCTCCGCCCGGGCCCGCCGTCTCAGCAGCCGCAGTCGGCCGCGTCGACGGGTGCGGTGAGCGGGTCGATGCCGCGCCGCTCGCCGCCCTCCCAGGTCTCGTAGGCGAACCCTTCGCGCGCCCAGTACTCGAATCCGCCGAGCATCTCCTTGACCTGGTAGCCCAGTTGGGCGAGGGCCAGGGCCGCGCGGGTCGCGCCGTCGCAGCCAGGACCCCAGCAGTACGTGACCACCGGCACGGCCGGGTCCAGCAGTGCCGCCGCCTGCTCGGGGATCAGCGCGGTGGGCAGGTGGACCGCCCCGGGGATGTGCCCCTGGTCCCAGGACGCGGTGGAGCGGCTGTCCAGGACGACGAACCCGGGGTCGCCGTCGGCGGCGAGCGCGGAGGCGACGTCGGAGACGTCCGCGTGGAAGGCCAGCGAGGCGCCGAAGTAGGCCGCGGCGGCAGCGGGAGAGGCGGGCGCGACGCGCAGGACGGGGTGGTCGGCCGGGGCCGTGGTGTGCGAGGTCATGACCATGAATCTATGGCTGCGGAACGGGCCCGAGAAGTGAGATCCCCCGGCGCTCCGCTTGATTCGCCGGGGCTTTCCCTGTTCTCTCGGAGGGTGACCGACTATTCCCCGGACGCCACCGACTGGCGCATCCTCGATGTCCTCCAGCGCGACGGCCGCGCCACCTTCGCCGAGCTCGCGCGCGCCGTCGCCATGTCCCCGAGCGCCGTGACGGAGCGGGTGCGGCGGCTGGAGGAGCTGGGCGTGATCAGCGGGTACGCGGCGGTGGTGGACGCCGAGCGGCTCGGGCTGCCGATCCTCGCCCTGGTCCGCCTGCGCTACCCGAACGGGAACTACAAGCCCTTCCACGATCTCCTGGAGACCACACCGGAGATCATCGAGGCCCATCACGTCACGGGCGACGACTGCTTCGTCCTCAAGGTCACGGCCCGTTCGATGAAGCATCTGGAGGAGACCACCGGCCGGATCGGCGCACTGGGCTCCGTCACCACCAGCATCGTGTACTCCTCACCGCTCCCCCGCCGCGCGATCGGCCGCTGAACCGCCCGGGCGGGGCTCCGTTCACGCGAGGCGGTGCCGCACCGACGAGCCCTGCCGCTCCTTCACCACTTCCAGGCGGACCGGGATCCGGCGGCGCAGGTCGGCGACATGGCTGACGATGCCGACGCTGCGGTCCCGCTCCCGCAGCGAGTCCAGCACGTCGAGCACCTCGTCCAGCGTCTGGTCGTCCAGGCTGCCGAATCCCTCGTCGATGAAGAGGGTGTCCAGGCGTACGCCGCCGGCCTCCTCGGTCACCACGTCGGCGAGGCCGAGCGCCAGGGCCAGCGAGGCGAAGAACGTCTCCCCGCCGGACAGGGTCGCGGTGTCCCGTTCGCTGCCGGTCCAGGCGTCGACCACGTGCAGCCCGAGCCCGGCCCTGCGGCCGCCGGTGCGGGCGTCGGAGTGGACCAGCGTGTAGCGGCCGGAGGACATCTGCCGCAGCCGTGCCGTGGCGGCGGCCGCCACCTGTTCGAGGCGGGCGGCCAGGACGTACGACTCAAGGCGCATCTTGCGTTCGTTGTCGGCGGAGGTGCCCGCCGCCAGACCCGCGAGCCGGGCGATCCGCTCGTACTCCTGGCGCACCGGGCCCAGCCTTCGCACCTCGTCGGCGGCCTGCCGGGAGAGCCGGACCAGCTCCGCGCAGCGTTCCTCGGCGGCGGCGCGGGCGGAGGACGCCTCACGCAGCAACCGCTCCGCCGTCTCGAACTCGCGTTGTGCGGCGGCTGGTTGGGCAGGGGGCTGCTCGGCGGCCTCGCGGGCGTCGCGTTCACCACGGCGGTCGGCGACCGCGGCGGCCTCGGCCTGCCAGGCGTCGATGCGGTGCTGGAGCTCGCGTTGGGCCGCGGCGTCGAGCAGGGTCGCCGCGGCGGCCTCCGGGGTGTCGAAGCCGGCCCGGAACGCCGCGTCGGACAGTCGGCCGTCGGCTTCCTTGCGCCGCCGGTCCGCGTCCTGCTCGGCGCGTACGGCCTCGGCGGCTTCCGCGAGCAGCGCCACCCGGCGGGTGAGGCGTTCCGCGTACGCGGCGACGGACCCGGACTCGCCCCGGACCACGGCGAGTTCGTCCCGCAGCACGGCCTGCTCACGGTCGAGCGCCTCCCGCCGGGAGGTGCGGGCGGCGGCCCGGCGTTCGGCCTCCTGCCGGAGTTCGAGGCGCTGGAGGTGTTCGCGCTCGGCGGCGTCGAGGGCCTCGCGGGCGGCGTGCGTCCCGGCGGCGAGGCGGTGCGCCTCGGCATGCTCGGCGGTCAACCGCTCGACCAGGTCGCGGAGTTCACCGACGGACGGGCCGGGATGCGACTTGGCCCCGGCCCCGGCCGCGGTCTCGGCCCCGGCGTCGATCTCAGCCCCGTCCCCGGCCTCGGCCTTGGCCCCGGCGTCGAACTCGGCCCCGGCCTCGGTCTCGGCCCCGGCCCCGGCCCCGGCCCCGGCCTCCATGGCGGCCTCAGCCTCGACGGCCGCCGACGGCTCCGCATCCCGCGCCTCCGCCGCCGCGGCCGCGTGGCGTTCGCGGACGAGGCCGAGGGCCTGCTCCGCGCGGGTACGGACCTCCTCGGCGCGCCGGTGGGCGGTGAGGGCGGCCTCCTCGGTGGCCCGGTCGACATGGCCGTCGCCCTCGGTGGCGGGGGCCGGGTGCTCGGCGGAGCCGCAGACGGTGCAGGGCGCGCCGTCGACGAGTCCGGCGGCCAGCTCCGCCGCGATGTCCCGCAGCCGCCGCTCCCGCAGCCCGAGCCACGTCTCGTGAGCGCCGAGAGCGCGTTCGCGGGCCTCGGCCAGCGCTTCCCGGGCGGTTTCGGCCTCGGCGGCCAGCGCCTCGCGGCGGCGGGCGGCGTCCAGTCGGCGGCGGGCCGGGGCGAGGAGTCCGGCGAGCTGTTCGGCGCGGGTCGCGGCCTCCTGGGCGGTCGCGATGCGCTCGCGGAGCCCGGCGTGGACGGTGTCCCAGCCCGCCAGCCAGGCGTCCGCGTCCCGGACGGTCGCGTCGTCGGCGCGGGATTCGCGCTCCAGACGGTCCCGTTCCCCGTCGATCTCCGCGCTGCGCGCCTCGGCCCGGCGGGCCGACTCCAGCCCGCCCAGCTCCTGCCGGAACCGGCGCTCCAGCTCGGTGAGTTGATCGGGGCCCGCGTCGGCGAGGTCGGGCGGCAGCTGCGCCCTGGCCCGGTCTAGGTCGTCGGCCGCCCGCCGATGGGCGCGTTCCGCCTCCTCGCGCAGGTCCAGTGCGGGAGCGACCCGGTCCGCCTTGCGGGCGCGTTCCAACTGCTCCTGGCAACGGTCGTGTTCGGGGCGGCGCTCCTCCAGCGCCGCCGAGCGTCGCCGGGTCTCCTCGTAGCGCTGCTGGAGGCGGTCCCGTTCGCGTTCGGCGTCCAGGGCGTGGCGGGCCGCGCGCTGTCGGCCCTCGGCGGCGGTGACGACACCGTGGGCGATGTCGAGCCGTTCGCGGGCCGTGGACCGGGCGATGGCGGCCCACTCCAACACCGCTTCGGCGAGGCCCGGTTCACCGGGCCGGGCGGTGATCGGCGTGGCCTCGGCCCCGACCGGTCCGGCCGCCTGCGCGGTGCGCTGGGCGAGGGCGAGGATCCGCTCGTCGGCGGCGGCGACCTTGGCCTCGGCACTCCGGCGCAGTTCGGCGAGGCGGTCCTCGACGGCGGCGAAGCGGCGGGTGTCGAAGAGCCGGCCGAGGAGCTTGCCGCGGGCCTCGGCGTCCGCGCGCAGGAAGCGGGCGAAGTCGCCCTGCGGCAACAGCACCACCTGGCAGAACTGGTCCCGGCTCATGCCGATGAGCTGGGTCAGCTCCTCGCCGATCTCCTGGTGCGACTTGCTGAGGGCCTGCCAGCCGCGCTCGGGGTCGTAACCGCGCAGCCTGCTCTGGGCCTTCTCCATGGTGAAGCCGTCGCCCCGCTTCTTGGGGCGGGGCTGGGCGGGGCTGCGGGTGACTTCGAGGCGTCGGCCGCCGACGGTCAGCTCCAGCTGGACCTCGGTGGGCAGGTCCGCCGGGGCGTGGTCGCTGCGCAGCGAGGCCCCGGGGCTCTGGCGGGCGCCGGGGACGGCTCCGTACAGGGCGAAGCAGACGGCGTCCAGGACGGAGGTCTTGCCCGCGCCGGTGGGTCCGTGGAGCAGGAAGAGCCCGGCGGAGGAGAGGGCGTCGAAGTCGACTTCCTGGGTGGCGCCGAACGGGCCGAAGGCGGTGATGCTCAGGCGGTGCAGTCTCACCGGGACACCTCGCGCACGGTCTCGTCCACCCGTACGTCGTCGAACGCGGCGCGCAGCACGGTGCGTTCGAGGTCGCTCGGGCCGCTGCCGCCGCGGACGTGGGCGACGAAGTCCTCGGCGATCTGGTGGTCGTCACGGCCCTTGAGGCGCTGGGCGTAGGACGCCCCCGGGTCGTCGGGCGGCCGCTCGGGGTCGAAGACGAGGCTGAGGGTGTGCGGGAAGCGCCGGGCGAGGCGGGCCATGGGTTCGGCGGGGCGCACCGGGTCGGTGAGGGTGGCCTCGACCCAGGCGTGCTCGTGGCGGTCCAGGGCGGGGTCCTCCAGGAGGGTGTCGAGCCGGCCGCGGAGCCGGGCGAGGGGCCGTTCGACTGGGCAGTCGACTCGTTCCTCGGCGGCGATGTTCCCGTCGGCGTCGAGGTCGATGAGCCACATGGTCTTGCGGTGGTCGGCCTCGGAGAAGGAGTAGGCGAGCGGCGAGCCGGAGTAGCGGACGCGGTCCGTGACGCGCTGGGAGCCGTGGAGGTGGCCGAGGGCCGCGTAGTCGACGCCGTCGAAGACCCCGGCGGGGACGGCGGCGACCCCGCCGACGGTGATGTCGCGTTCGCTGTCGCTGGGCTCGCCGCCCGCCACGAAGGCGTGCGCGAGGACGACGGAGCGGGTGCCCGCGGGGCGGGTGGCGAGGTCGGCGCGGACCCGGTCCATGGCGGCGGTGAGGACCGCCTCGTGGCCGGCCTTTGCGGCCCGGAGCGTGTCCTTGACCAGGGCGGGTTCCAGGTAGGGCAGCCCGTAGAACGCCACGTCGCCGTGGGCGTCGGCGAGCACGACGGGGGTGGCGCAGCCCTCGGGGTCGGTCCGCAGATGGGTCCCGGCCCGGTCGAGGAGCCCGGCGCCGACGCCGAGCCGGCGGGCCGAGTCGTGGTTGCCGGAGATCATGACGGTCGGGACGCCGGCGTCGGCGAGCCGGTGCAGCGCGCGGTCGAACAGCTCGACGGCGGTGAGCGGCGGGACGGCCCGGTCGTAGACGTCGCCCGCGACGAGGACGACATCCACCTCGCGTTCCCGGACGGTCGCCACGAGATGGTCCAGGTAGGCGGCCTGGGCGTCCAGCAGGGAGACGCGGTGGAAGGACCGGCCCAGGTGCCAGTCCGAGGTGTGCAGGATCCTCACGCCATCACTCCGCCGGTTCCGGCCTGCATCGTCGTCGTCCTCCACCCCGTGGGCCGCGCACCGGCGGCCCGTGATCCCGCTGTCGGCACGGACCACGCTAACGCCGCCGGGCCGCCGAACCCGCATCGATCATGATTTTGGCCCCCGTGGCCCCCGTGGGATTGCCCTCACCTCACGCGGTTCACGCGGTCGCGTCGCCGTACGCCTCGCCGCCCAGCTCCAGTGTGGCGGTCCCCGCGGTCGCGTCGGCCAGCCAGGCGGTGAACGCCTCGACGTCGGCGTCCGGCAGACCGATGTCGATGGCGACGGCCTCGGCGTACCGCACCTCGCGGACGTCCCGCCCGGTGGCCCGCAGGTCGTTCTCCAGCTTTCCGGCCCGCTGGTGGTCGACGTGGACCGTGGCGAGCCGGAAGCGCTGCCGGGTGATGGTGCCGAGCGCGTCCAGGGCTTCGCCGACCACTCCCCCGTACGCCCGGATCAGCCCGCCCGCCCCGAGTTTGACCCCGCCGTAGTAGCGGGTGACGACCGCCACGGTGTACCGCACCTCGCGCCGCGTGAGCATCTGGAGCATCGGGACGCCCGCGGTGCCGCCGGGTTCGCCGTCGTCGCTCGCCTTCTGTACGGAGGCGTCGGCGCCGATCACGTACGCGAAGCAGTTGTGGGTGGCGGTCGGGTGCTCCTTGCGGACGCGGGCGATGAAGTCCTGCGCCTCCTGTTCGGTGGCGGCGGGGGCGAGGGAGCAGAGGAAACGCGATCGGTTGATCTCGCTCTCGTGCACACCCGCGCGGGCGACGGTCCGGTACTGCTCCTGCATCCGTCCACCCTATGCGCCGCCGGAACGGCGTTCTCCGGCGGGAATGACGGGGTGGGGGCCGTCGGTTGTCCCGGCATGAGCGCAGACGACAGGTACGCGGACGGCGCCGGCACATTCGCGGACGCCGCGACGATCCGGCGGATTCTTCAGGACTCGGGCGACACCTGGGCGGTGGTGGGCCTGTCCGGCAACCGTTCCCGGGCGGCCTACGGGGTGGCGGAGGTCCTCCAGCGGTTCGGCAAGCGGGTGGTGCCGGTGCACCCGAAGGCCGAGACGGTGCACGGGGAGCAGGGGTACGCCTCGCTCGCGGACATTCCCTTCCCGGTCGACGTGGTGGACGTGTTCGTCAACAGCGAGCTGGCGGGCGAGGTCGCGGACGAGGCGGTGGCGGTGGGCGCGAAGGCGGTGTGGTTCCAGCTCGGCGTGATCGACCCGGCCGCGTACGAACGGACGCGCGCGGCGGGGCTGGACATGGTCATGGACCGGTGCCCCGCGATCGAGATCCCGCAGCTGGGCGAGCGCGCCTGAGCGTCCCGGGTGTGGGAGGCGCCCCGGGACGGGAAGGATCCCCGCCGTGAACGACGTGAACGACGTGAACAGCACGGACGGCGTGGACGGCGTGCTCGACGAGGACCGGGCGGCGGCCGCTCTGACCGCGCTGGGCTTACGGTCCGGCGACGTGCTCCTGGTGCACGCCTCGCTGCGGTCACTGGGGCCGGTGGCGGGCGGGGTCCGGGGCGTGCTGGGCGCGCTGCGCCGGGCCGTGGGGCCGGAGGGGACGGTGGTGGTGCCCGCCTTCACCACGGAGAACTCCGACACCTCCCCGCACTACCGCGCGCGGGTCCGGGGCCTGGACGCCGGGGCGGTCGACGCCGTGCGTGCCGCGATGGAGCCGTACGACCCGGCGGTGACCCCGGCCCCGTCGATGGGCGCGCTGGCGGAGACCGTGCGGACGGCGGCTGGGGCCGGGCGCAGCGCGCATCCGCAGACCTCCTTCGCCGCGCTCGGGCCCGGTGCCGAGCGGTTGCTCGCCGGGCACCGGGCCGACTGCCATCTCGGGGAGGACTCGCCGCTGGCCCGGCTGTACGAGGCGGATGCCCGGATCCTGCTGCTCGGCACCGGCTACGCCACCTGTACGGCGTTCCACCTGGGCGAGTACCGGATGGACCGCCCGCCGCGCCGGAGCTACCGCTGTGTGGTGGCGGCGCGGGGGGTGCGGCGGTGGTGGGAGTACGAGGATGTCGCCCTGGACGACGGGGACTTCGCCGCCCTGGGCGCGGCGTTCGAGGAGTCCGCCGCCGACGGTGACGTACGGACGGGACGCGTGGGCGCGGCAGTCTGCCGGCTCGTCCGGCTGCGCGCGGCCGTCGACTTCGCCACGGCCTGGCTCACGGAGCACCGGGCGGCGACGGTCCGCTGAGGCCGCCCAGTGCGGAGCTCAGACGCCGAGGCCCTCGACCACGACGGCGCCGGGGAGGGCGGCGAGCGCCTTGCCGGGAACGATGAGCTTGCCGCGCCGACGGCCGCTGCCGATCAGGACCCACTCCTCGTCCACCACGGCCGGGTCCAGCAGGAGGGGCCAGGCGGCGGGCAGGCCGATCGGGGTGATGCCGCCGTACTCCATGCCGCTCTCGCCGACCGCCGTGTCCATCGACGCGAAGGAGGCCTTGCGGGCGCCGAGGTGCTTGCGGACCGCGCCGTTGACGTCGACCCGGGTGCGGGAGAGCACCACACAGGCGGCGAGCGTGACGTCCTGGCCGCGCTTGCCCGCCACCACGACGCAGTTGGCGGAGGTGTCCAGCAGGTCCGCGCCGTAGTGCTCGACGAAGACGGCGGTGTCGGCGACGGCCGGGTCGCTGTCGACGTGGACGACCTGTCCGGCGGTGAACTCGCCCCAGCCGGCGGTCAGGGCCGCGACGACGGGGGCGGGGAGCAGATCGAGCCGTTCCGCAGCGGGAGCGGCGTCCTCGAAGGTGCCGATGGGTGCGCGCATGGCGCTCACGCTAACAGCGGCGGGTGCGCAGGCGGCGGGGCGTCTCAGCGGACGGGCGGGATGGCGACGGCCATGGTGAACACGGCAGGTTCGCCGCCCTCGTTGCGGTAGCCGTGCGGCACGTGCGCCTCGAAGGTGGCGGAGGTTCCGGCGGGGACGGGATGGGTGCGGCCGTCGACGAGGAGGGTCAGTTCGCCCTCGGTGACATGGAGGAGTTCGACGGTGCCCTCGGGGTGCGGGTCGGAGGTGCTGCCCTCGCCGGGCATCAGCCGCCAGGTCCACAGTTCGAGCGGGCCCCGCGCCTCGGCGCCGACGAGCAGGGTGGTGGAGCTGCCCGCGTCGGTGGACCACATACGCACGGCCTGGCTCTCCGGGACCAGCCGGACCTGGGTGCCCTGCTCGTGGTCGAGGAGGGTGGTGATGCTGACGCCGAGCGCGTCGGCCAGTTTGACCGTGGTGCCGACGCTCGGGTTCGTCCGCGCCTGCTCGATCTGGATGATCATTCCCCGGCTGACTCCGGCGCGGGCCGCGAGGGCGTCGAGGGTGAAGCCGCGCTCCCCCCGCCAGCGCTTGAGGTTGCGGGCCAGCGACTGGGTGAGCTGGTCGAGGTCGGACACGGACCGTCCCTGCGGTGGATGGCGGAGTGCGGGTGGCTGGTGCGGGCGGCCGGCGCGGTGACCGGGTCGCCTACAGCGGATGCCGCGGTCAAGAATATTGCACTGCCGTACGGTGCACCGCCGCGTCCAGCCGGTTGCACCGCCGTACGGTGACCGCCGCCGCGTGCAGCCGGTGTACCGCCCGTACGGTGCGCCGCCGCGTCCAGCCGGTGGGCGTACCGCCACCACCGCGCTACGAGATCTCGCGCGCCTCGTCCATGTCGGCGAGGGCCAGCAGCTGCTCGGGCGTGACGCCCTCGGGGATCGGCACGGGCGCGGGCGTCCGCAGGGGCGGCTGCCAGCCCTTCTCCGGGTCCCAGCTGCGGACGACCCGGGCGGGTGCCCCGGCGACCACCGCGTGGTCGGGGACCTCGCCCCGGACGACCGCGCCCGCCGCGACCACCACGTTCCGGCCGAGCCGGGCCCCGGGCAGGATCACCGCGCCGGTGCCGATCCAGCAGCCGGGGCCGATCGCCACCGGTTCCATCCGGGGCCACTGCTTGCCCACGGGCTCGTGCGGGTCGTCGTAGCTGTGGTTCGTGGAGGTGATGTAGACGTACGGGCCGCAGTACGTGTCCGCGCCGATCGTCACCTTCGTGTCCGCGATCACATGGCTGCCGCGCCCCAGCACCACGCCGTCGCCCAGGGTGAGGATGGGCTCGGGCCCCAGGTCCAGGTCCGGCATCATCCCGGCCGTGAGCGTGACCTGCTCGCCGATGATGCAGTGCGCGCCGAGCTCGATCCACGGCTCCCCGAACACGGTCCCCTGCGGGAACGCGAGACGCGTGCCCTCGCCGATCGCGCCGAACCGCAGCCGCCCGGGGTGCTCGGCGGTGACCGCGCCCGCCCGCTGCGCCCAGGCCCAGCCGCGGTGGACCGCACGGGAGGCGGCGCGGCGCGGCCAGCGGGCGAGGAAGGAGAACGTGTTTCGGTTCTTCGGCACGCGCTCACGGTAGTCGGCGGCGCGGTGGGCGATCCGTGCGGTGACCTGTGATGTTCGCCCCACTGCGCGGCGTGCGCCGGGAGCCGTCACCTACCGTGGGGCGGAGTACCACACCGGCGCGAAGGAGCAGGCGATGGCGGAGCAGGCGTTGATCACGGGCATGGGCGGCAAGGAGCCGGACATCGACGTGGACGCGTTCGTGGCCCCGACCTCCGTGGTCATCGGCGAGGTGACGCTCGCCCCGGGCTCCAGCGTCTGGTACCAGGCCGTGCTGCGCGCCGACTGCGGTCCCATCACGCTCGGCCCCGACAGCAACATCCAGGACAACTGCAGTGTCCACACCGACCCCGGTTTCCCGCTCACCGTGGGCGCGCGGGTCTCGGTCGGCCACAACGCGGTGCTGCACGGCTGTGTGATCGAGGACGACGTGCTGGTGGGCATGGGCGCCACGGTGCTCAACGGCGCGCACATCGGCGCGGGTTCACTGGTCGCGGCGCAGGCTCTCGTACCGCAGGGGATGCGGGTGCCGCCGGGCTCGCTCGTCGCCGGGGTGCCCGCGAAGGTCAAGCGGCCGCTGACCGCAGAGGAGCTGGAGGGCATCCGCTTCAACGCGGCCGGTTACGTGGAGCTGGCGAAGGCCCACCGCGAGGCGCACGCCGGCTGACGGCCGCACCCGGCAGCTGACGCAACCGGGCCGCCGCACCTCCCGTTCGAGGAGGTGCGGCGGCCCGGTTGCGCTTGTGTACGGCGGTGGTCAGCCGTTGGGGCGCAGGGTCCACACGACGGTCATCTCGCCGGTGACCGCGCCGTCGGCGCGCTGGATCTCGATGGCGACGGGGAATTCCGGCCGCTGTCCGGCGTCCAGCTCGGCGACGACGTCGGCGATGGGGCGGCCGAGGGTGGCGGTCGCCGTGACCTCGCCCATGGCGAGCTTCTTGTAGCCGATCTCGGCCTTCACGGCGAGCGGCACGGCGCGTGACATCTGGTCGCCGAAGGCGGCGATGACGATCGCGCCGCTGGCGGACTCGGCGAGCGTGAACATCGCTCCGGCGTGGGGTCCGCCGACGTGGTTGTGGTAGTCCGCCTGGTCGGGCAGCCGGACGACGGCGCGCTCCGGGGTGGTCTCCAGGAATTCGAGGTTGAGGGTCCGGGCCATCGGAACCGTCGCGACGAGCATCTCGCCCACGGTCATCTGTTCAGCGCTCATGCCCGAAGGTTACTCACCAGTAGCACCGTTTGGCCATCCCCTTGTGACGGCTCTGGGACAGGGCGGCCGTAGAAGTGGGCGCACAGCCCATCTATGGTTACTGGCCATGTGGCCAGGAACGCAGCCGCCCGGGGGCGAGCAGAACCCGCAGGACCAGAATCAGAACCCGTACCAGCAGCCGGGGTACCAGCAGCCGAATCCCTATCAGCAACCGGGATATCCGCCGCAGGGCCAGCCGGGGCAGCCCGCTGAGCCGGGCTACGGATACCCGCAGGGCCCGCCGCCCGGCGGGCAGCCGGGCTATCAGCAGCCCAATCCCTATCAGCAGCCGACCGTGCCGCAGTACGCCGTGGCGGGTCCGCCCGGCGGGCCGAAGCCCGGCGACGACAAGAAGAAGACGACGATCGTGGCGATCGTCGCGGCGACCGCGGTCGTGATCGCGGCGGGCGTCACCGGTTTCCTCGTGCTCGGCAAGGACGACGAGGGCGGCAAGAACGTCGCCGACGACAAGAAGTCCGCGTCGCCGAGCGCCAAGCCCAGCGAATCGGCCACCGGCTCCGCGCCGCCCGCGGAGAACCCGCGGGGCTCCGACAGCGACCCCAAGCCGGTCATTCCGGGCTGGAAGGTCGTCACCAACCCCAAGTGGGGCACGCAGTTCGACGTTCCCGGTGACTGGGAGGTCGCGAGCTCGGGAATGTTCTCCGGCTTCGAGGACGCCAAGAAGCCCGACGGCCCGCCGGTCGCCGGGTTCTCCGCGCCCGCCTACTACAAGAGCAAGTGGTGCGTCGACGACTCCGACGGAGACGGCAGCGAGGAGGACACCGGGCTCGCCGGCGTCGGGACGAAGGGCGCCCAGGGCGCCAAGAACACCGACGAGGCCGCGACGAACGAGGCCGCCAACTGGGTGTGGGCCGCCTACGCCCAGCTCGACCCGAAGTCCAAGGTCAAGATCGGCAAGGCCAAGCCCTTCACCACCGAGTCCGGTCTCTCCGGCAGCGTCGTGCAGGCCACCGCCCTGGAGCTGGCCAACAAGGACAAGTGCGACAGCGACGGCAAGTCGATCGCCTTCTCCTTCAAGAACTCCAAGGGCGACTTCTCGACCTGGGTCCTCTACGCCGCCGCCGGCGTCAAGGACGAGCTTCCGGACACGACCATCCAGAAGATCCTGAGCACGGTCCGCCTCGCGGGTGACCCCACGGGCTGATCCGCCCCGCGTCACGTTCCCCTGGCCGCATCGACCCGCCCGCCCGACGGGGCCCTCAGCCGACGCTGAAGGCCCCGTCGGGCGGTTCGGGCGAGGCGACCGCGTCCACGTCCGCCACCGGGCTGGCCCCGCCGAGGAACCTGGTCAGCGCCGCGCCGTGGGTGACCCGAGCCGGAAACGCGTCGGCGGCGCAGCCGCGGACGAGCGGGTCCACGTCGATCGGCGCGTGCGAGGCGAGGAGCACGACGTTGCCGAAGCGCCGCCCGCGCAGCACCGCCGGTTCCCCGATCAGCGCGAGTTCCGGGAAGACCGCGGCGAAGTTCGCCAGCTGGGAGCGGAGGAAGGCGAACGGCGCGCTGTCGGCCAGATTGGCCGCGTAGACGCCGTCCTCGCGCAGTGCCCGGCCGGCGGCCCGCGCGTACTCGACGGAGGTCAGGTGCGCCGGAACCCGCGAACCGCCGAAGACGTCCGCGATCAGCAGATCGACGGAGGCGGGGTCCGTCGCCTCCAGCCGTTGCCGGGCGTCGGCCGCGTGCAGGGAGATACCGCTCTTGTCGGGCAGCGGCAGATGTTCCCGGACCAGCCGCAGCAGCTCTCGGTCCGCCTCCACGACGTCCTGCCGTGAGCCGGGCCGGGTCACCGCCACATAGCGGGGCAGGGTCAGCGCCCCGCCGCCGAGGTGCAGCACGTCCAGGGGCGCGCCCGGCTCCGCCGCGCCGTCCACGACGTGTGCGAGCCGCCGTACGTACTCGAACTCCAGGTAGGACGGGTCGTCGAGGTCGACGTAGGACTGGGGCGCTTCGTCGACCGTGAGCAGCCAGGCCCGGTCGCGGTCCACGTCGGGCAGCAGCCGGGCGGTGCCGCAGTCGACCTCGCGGATGACGGGTATCGGCTCGTTCACCTCTCCATTGTCGCCTCCCGCACACCGCGGCCCGCCACTCCTGCTTCCGGGAGCGGCGGGCCGGGGTGGGGCTCAGAGCAGCGCGGTGACCGTGCCCGCGCCGACCGTGCGGCCGCCCTCGCGGATCGCGAAGCCGAGACCGGACTCCAGCGGGACGTCACGGCCCAGCTCCACGGTCATGGTGACCGTGTCGCCGGGGCGCGCGACGGCCGCCTCGCCGAGGTCGACATCGCCGACGACGTCCGCCGTACGGATGTAGAACTGCGGCCGGTAGCCGGTGGCGACCGGGGTCGACCGGCCGCCCTCCTTCGTCGACAGCACGTACACCTGCGCGGTGAACCTGCGGCTGGGCACCACACTGCCCGGCGCGGCCACGACATGGCCGCGGCGGACCCGGTCGCGCTCCACCCCTCGCAGCAGCAGCGCCACGTTGTCCCCGGCCTCGGCGGACTCCATCGGCTTGCCGAAGGTCTCCAGCCCGGTGACGACCGTCTCGATGTCCGCGCCCAGCACCTGGACCTTGTCGCCGACCCGGACGGTGCCGCGCTCGACCGCACCGGTGACGACGGTGCCCCGGCCGGTGATGGTCAGGACGTTCTCGACGGACAGCAGGAACGGCGCGTCGGTGTAGCGCACCGGCATCGGTACGTAGGTGTCGACGGCGTCCAGCAGCCCTTCGATCGCCGCGGTCCAGCGCGGGTCGCCCTCCAGCGCCTTGAGCCCGGAGACCCGGACCACGGGGACGCTGTCGCCGCCGTACCCGTGCGCGGAGAGCAGCTCGCGGACCTCCAGCTCGACCAGGTCGGTCAGCTCGGGGTCGCCCGCGTCGGCCTTGTTGAGGGCGACGACGATGTGGTCGACGCCCACTTGACGGGCCAGCAGGACGTGCTCGGCGGTCTGCGGCATGATCCCGTCGAGGGCGGAGACGACGAGGATCGCCCCGTCGAGCTGCGCCGCCCCGGTGACCATGTTCTTGATGTAGTCGGCGTGTCCGGGCATGTCGACGTGCGCGTAGTGGCGGGTGTCGGTCTCGTACTCGACGTGCGCGATGTTGATGGTGATGCCGCGCTGGGCCTCCTCGGGGGCCCGGTCGATCCGGTCGAAGGACACGTAGGAGGTGGAGCTGCCGCCGCGCTCGCTGAGGACCTTGGTGATGGCGGCGGTGAGGGTGGTCTTGCCGTGGTCGACGTGGCCCATGGTGCCGATGTTGAGGTGCGGCTTGGTGCGCACGTAAGCCGTCTTGGACATGGCTCGTTCCTTCGGAGAACTCGAAGCTGAGAAAGGATTGAAGACCCCAGGGCCCCGCCGACCCTCCCCTTGCGGGGTCCGCCGGACAGTCGGGGGAGGGTCAGCTTCGGGCGCCGCCGATGGGCGCTGCGGCAGCGGTGCACGCTGCCGCTTCCGCGGAGAAGGCGGCCGCGAGGGCCGCGTCGTTCACGGCAGCCTTCGGCGCGTCCGCGACTGCGGACCGCGCTGCGAGGAAGGCGTACCGGAACATGCCCCTGATCATGGCCGGGCGCCGCGGTCGCGTCGAATGATTTTCCGGGCGGCTCTCAGAGGTTCTTGAGCGCCTCACGCGCGGAGAGCGGCGACAGCCGGGTCCGCGCGCCGTCGACGAAGTCGCGTACGGCGACGGGATCGGTCTTGGCGTACTCGCGCAGCGCCCAGCCGATCGCCTTGCGGATGAAGAAGTCCGGGTGGTCCGCGCGGCGCAGGCAGTAGCCGAAGAGCCGGTCGGTGTCGGTGGCTTCCTTGTAGCGCAGCTGGTGGAGCAGGGCGGTGCGGGCGGCCCAGAGGCTGGGGTCGTCGATCCACCGGTCCATGGCCCGGGCGAGCGCCGGGTCGGCGGTGACCAGAGGTCCCGCGACATGCGCGGCGAGCACGTCGACCGTGTCCCACCAGGGGACGGTGGTGACGAGGTGGTGCAGGACGGGCAGGAAGCCGGAAGTGCAGCGGCCCACGTACCGGCGCAGGTAGTCGGCGGCGAAATACTGGTACTCCCGCTCCGGCAGCCGCCAGCAGCGCAGCGCGATCGCCGTGCAGTCCCGCTCGTCCGGCCGCCGGGCGCCCGCCAGCACGGTCCGTGAGAGGGCCCGGCGCTCGGGCGTCGGGATCCCGAGGAAGGGCGCGACCCGCTTCATGTACGCGGCGGCGCCTTCGGCCCGTACGGGGTCGGCGGCCGGGGCGTAGACGGCGACGAGCCGCTCCAGGACGGTGTCGGCGAGGGCGCTGTCCGGCGGGACGGGGGCGTCGGCGGCGGGGTTCACGGGACGCACATTACGGCGATCACATAGCGTTTTCGGTTACTCTCCCCGAATGTTCGACCCCGCTCCCGCCGCCCGGCCCGCCGGTTCGGCCCTGCGCCTCTCCCGGGCGCTGCTGTCGCCGTGGTCCCGGTTCTCGCTGCTCGTGGTGGTCCTGCTCGGGGCCGCGTCGACGATGCTGCTGTTCGAACCACAGCGGCTGCTGGCGTCGGGCTGGCCGCCCCAGCTGACCGGGGGCACGGCGGCGGTGCTCTTCGGGCTCGCGTACGGGGCGCTGACGGTGGCGTTCGTGCCGCGCCCGCTGCTCAACATCGCCGCGGGCGCGCTGTTCGGCGCGCAGACGGGTCTCGCGGCGGCGCTGGCGGGCACGGTGCTGGGCGCGGGCGTGTCGTTCATGCTGGGCCGGGTGCTGGGTCAGGACGCGCTGCGGACCCTGCTGCGCGGGAGGCTGCTCACCGCCGCGGACGGGGTGCTGAGCCGGCACGGCTTCCGGTCCGTCCTGGCGTTGCGGCTCTTCCCCGGGGTCCCGTTCGCCGCCGCCAACTACTGTGCGGCGACCTCCCGGATGGGCGCCCCGCCGTTCCTCCTGGCCACCGGGCTCGGGTCGATCCCGAACACGGCGGCGTACGTGATAGCCGGCAGCGAGGCCGCTTCGCCGACCTCGCCGGTGTTCCTGGCCGCCATGGGCTTCATCGTGCTGTCCGGTCTCGGCGGCGCGCTGGTCGCCTGGCGCAAGCGCCACCGGCTGGGCCGGGGCACGCCGGGAGACTGAGCGGGCGTCGGCACGTGGAAGACCGGTGCAGTCATCCTGACGTTTACTTTCAGGCGATACGCTGCCCGCGACCTCGATGTCCTTGACCGCACTCCGCACTTTGCACGCAGCCGACGGGCCCAGCCGCCCGCGGCCGATGCACGATCACCTCCGGGATGGCCTAAGCCCCATGAGCTGGTTCGAATCATTCGTCCTGGGACTTGTTCAGGGACTGACCGAGTTCCTGCCGATCTCCTCCAGCGCCCATCTGCGGCTGACGGCCGCGTTCGCCGGCTGGCACGACCCGGGGGCGGCGTTCACCGCGATCACCCAGATCGGCACCGAGGCGGCGGTGCTCATCTACTTCCGCAAGGACATCGCGCGCATCCTGTCCGCCTGGTTCCGCTCGCTGACGGACCGTACGATGCGCAGCGACCACGACGCCCAGATGGGCTGGCTGGTCATCGTCGGCTCGATCCCCATCGGGGTGCTGGGCCTCACGCTCAAGGACCAGATCGAGGGCCCGTTCCGCGATCTGCGGCTGATCGCGACGACGCTGATCGTGATGGGCATCGTGCTGGGCATCGCGGACCGGCTGGCCGCACGGGACGAGTCGGGCGGCCGGCACCGTGTGGTGAAGGAGCGCAAGACGCTCAAGGACCTGGGGGTCAGGGACGGTCTGATCTACGGGTTCTGCCAGGCGATGGCGCTGATCCCCGGGGTCTCCCGGTCGGGCGCGACGATCAGCGGCGGTCTGCTGATGGGCTACACCCGCGAGTCGGCGGCCCGCTACTCGTTCCTGCTGGCGATCCCCGCGGTGCTCGCGTCGGGCGCCTACGAACTCAAGGACGTGGGCGAGGGGCATGTGTCCTGGGGCCCGACGATCTTCGCCACCCTGGTGGCCTTCTTCGTCGGATACGCCGTCATCGCGTGGTTCATGAAGTTCATCACCACCAAGAGCTTCATGCCGTTCGTGATCTACCGCATCCTGCTCGGCATCGTCATCTTCGCGCTGATCTGGTCCGGCGCGCTGAGCCCGCACGCGGGTGAGTCGGCGGGCTGAACAGGACCCGGGGCCACCTACCACGGCGTCGACATCGCTCGAGAACTCGGTGTTCAGTTCGGAAGAGCGACGGGTGATCGACACTTCCTCCACCTTTCGGTCACATCTCCCCCACTTCCAGAGCGATCGGCCCCTTCGGCCGACTGCGGGTCGCTACGGTCATGCCTCCACGAACCACACAAGGGGGACACATGTCGGATCAGCAGCCGCAGCCGGGCCAGCCGCAGCAGCCCGGATGGGGGCAGCAACCGCCCCCGCCGCGGAAGAGGAAGACCGGGAAGATCGTCGGCTTCGGGTGTCTCGGCATCGTCGGCCTGATCGTTCTCATCGTCATCATCGCCATGGTCGCCAGTGGCGGAGACGACGGCAACGAGTCGTCGACCACGAAGCCGGCCGCCAGCCAGGGTGAGAGCAAGAAGGACGAGCCCAAGGAAGAGGAGTCGGCCGAGAAGGCTCCCGTGACCGTCACCGCGAAGGCCATCGCGTTCGAGAAGAACGTCCTCGCCGAGGGCGACGACTACACCAGCGTCCAGGTCACCATCACGAACAACAGCAAGAACGACATCGACGTCAACCCGCTGTACGTCACCATCACCGACACCGACGGCGGCAAGCACACCGCTGAACTCGGCGTCGCCGAGGATGAGTTGGACGCCGTGAAACTCGCCCCGGGCGAGAATGTCACCGGGACCGTCACCGGCAAGGGCACGTTCGACGCCAAGTACGTGACGTACACCGACGGACTCCTCGGCGACAGTGTCCGCGGCGACGTCTCGTGAGCTGACACCGGTCCGGTGCTCCGCCGCCGCCCGGCCGGTCGCGGGGCTCCGCCGAGGGGGAGAGGAAAAGAGTGCCCCGCCCGGGAGCAGCCGGGCGGGGCGATCCAGCAGCGCAGCAGCCAGCAGCGCGGATAGATGTCCTCACCGTACGGCGGGGGTCTGACAACGCCCCGTCGTCAAGCCTGTCGGGGTGCGAGACCGGTGGCGGACAGGACGGCGTCGACCGTCTCGGCCACCGTCAGCTCCGCGTTGTCGATCCAGATCTTCTCGTCGGCCAGTTCGGTGCGCATCGCCGCGTCCAGCGGGGACCAGTCCGTCGTCAGCGTCTTGTCCCGGGCGAGGTTGCGCTCCTGGGCCTTCGCCGCGCCCGGGGCCAGGACCACGCAGTGCAGCGGTCCGCCGGTGAGCGTGGCGCGGTAGAAGTCGAGGTGGGCACGGCGTACGACGACGTCGTCGATGACCGGGAGGAAGCCCGCGGCGACGAAACTGTCCGCCAGCAGGCAGGCGTTGCGGGCCCGGAGGAAGATCTGCCGGTCCGCCTCCTCGTCCCGCTCGGGCGAGGGCCACCGGCCGCCGGAGACGATGAGTTCCTGGAGGGCGTCCACCTCGATATGGGCGGAGGCGGCGAACCGGGCGGCGAGGGCAGCGGCCACCGTGCTCTTGCCGCTGCCGGGGATGCCGATCAGCAGGACCGCGCCCGCCGCCGGTGATCCGGTGTCCACCGGTACTTCCGCCCAGGCCATCCCCGTACTCCCTCGGTCAGTCCGTCAGTACACGTCCCGTACGTATCTGCGGTCCGAGGTTAGTTGTTTCACCTGGGCGGTCGCGGCGTCGGGGTCGAGGCCGCCGTGGGCGACGGCGATGTCGCGCAGCGCCCGGTCGACGTCCTTGGCCATACGGGAGGCGTCGCCGCAGACGTAGAGGTGGGCGCCGTCCCGGAGCCAGGACCAGAGCTGGGCTCCGTGTTCGCGCATCCGGTCCTGGACGTAGACCTTGGCGCGCTGGTCGCGGGAGAAAGCGGTGTCGAGCCGGGTGAGGGTGCCCGAGCGGCTCATCGCGTCGAGTTCCTCTCGGTAGTAGAAGTCCGTGGCGCGGTGCTGCTCGCCGAAGAACAGCCAGTTGGCGCCGGAGTGTCCGAGCGCCCGGCGTTCCTCCAGGAAGCCCAGGAACGGGGCGACTCCGGTACCGGGCCCCACCATGATCATCGGTGTGGCCGGGTCGGCGGGCGGGCGGAAGCGGTCGTTGCGCTGGACGAACACCGGGACGGGGCTGTCCGGTCCGGCGTCGGCGAGGAAGGTCGAGGCGACGCCCTTGCGCATCCGGCCGCGGTGGCTCTCGTAACGGATCACGGAGACGGTGAGCCGCATCCGGTGAGGGTCCACGAGCGGGCTGGAGGCGATGGAGTACAGGCGGGGCCGGAGCGGTCCCAGTACCTCGGCCCAGACCGCGGCCGTGGCCCGTACCGGGTGTTCGGCGAGGACGTCGACGGCCTGCCGCCCCCAGGCCCACCGGTCCCTCTCGCCCTTGTTGTCGGGGCGCAGCAGCTTCTTCAGGGACCGGTCCCCCGTGTGGTCGGCGACCAGGCGCAGCAGGTCCGGGGTGATGCGGGCGATGTCGAAGTGGCGGTGGAGGGCTTCGTCGAGTGGGACCGGTCCGCGCCCGGGTACGTCCACCTCGGCGGCGGGGTCGAGTCCGGTGACGGTGAGCCATTCGGCCACCAGATCGGGGGAGTTGAGGGGCTGTACGCCGAGGGCGTCGCCGGCGGTGTACGTCAGGGGCGTGTCGGCGTGCCGCGTGTCGATCGTGAAGGCGCGGACCTCCTTCGTCGCGCCGGGCAGGCTCAGGAGGCGGTTCCCGGTGAGGAGGGCGGTGACGGGCGCGGCCCTGGAGGGGCGGGCGGGCACGGCGGCCTTTGCGACCGGTGCGGCCGTCGCTGTCGCGGACGGTGTGGCCGACAGTGTGCCCGTCGCTGTCGCGGGCGGTGTGGCTGCGGTTGCTGCTGTCGCTGTCGCGGGCTGTGTGGAGTCCGGCTGTGCCGTCGCCCCTTCCGGCGCCGTCGTCTCCAGTGCCGCCCTGACCTCCTTGAGCCACTGGCCGAAGGGCTGTTCGTACTCCGGTTCGCAGTCGGTGCGCGGCACCAGCCGCTCCGCGCCGAGTTCGTCGAGGCGTTCGTCCAGCCTGCGGCCGTGGCCGCAGAAGTCGTCGTACGAGGAGTCGCCGAGCGCGAGGACGGCGTAGCGGACGCCCTCCAGGCGCGGGGTCGCGGGGGCGTTCAGCGACTCCCAGAAGCCGGAGCCGTTGTCGGGGGCGTCGCCGTCGCCGAAGGTGCTGGTGACGACGAGGAGGTCGGCCGGGCTCGGCAGGGCGTCCGGGGTCCCGTCGTCCATGCCGAGGAGCGTGGTGCGGTACCCCTCGTCCGCCAGCGTCCGGGCGGCCGTCGCGGCGACCTCCTCGGCGTTGCCGGTCTGCGAGGCCCACAGCACGACGACCGGGCGGCCGGTCTGTTCCTCCGGGGCGCTCTCCGGTGGTGCGGGCGCGGTCCCGGGGCCCGAAGGTTCCGGGAGCCGGGAGTAGGCGCCGGCCAGCATTCCGTTGACCCACAGGGCGTGGTCCGGGGCGAACGGGGCGCCCGCCGGGAGCACCGGGGTGCCGTCGGGGCGGGTGCCGAGGCCCGCCAGGAAGCCGGCCAGATAGCGGCGTTCCGCGTCGCCGAGGACGGGCGGGGTGGTGTCGGCGAGCCCCAAGGTGCCTGCGAGACCTGAGGTGTTCGCGCGACCTGAGGTGCCTGCGAGACCTGAGGTGCCTGCGAGACCTGAGGTGTTCGCGAGGTCTGAGGTGTTCGCGAGACCCGAGGTGCCTGTGATGCCTGAGGTGTCGGCGAGACCCGAGGTGTTCGTGAGACCCAAGGCGTTCGGCGGGCCTGAGGTGCCCGCCGCGGCGGCGACCTTCGCCAGCCGGACCGCGCACACCTTGAACTCGGGCTGGAACGAGACCGGGTCGACCGCGTCGTTGGTCACGGAGTTCACGCCGAGGTACTCGCCGAACAGGTCGTTCCAGTGGAACGGGGCGAAGCACTCCCCCGCCCGCACCCGGTCCGTGATCCGCGCCGGAAGCACCGCGCGGCCGCGCCGCGAGGCGACCTCGACGCCGTCGTTCTGGCCGAGGCCCAGGGCCGCCGCGTCGTCCGGGTGGATCTCCACGAACGGGCCGGGGTCCAGCCGGTTCAGCTTGGTGATCTTCGCGGTCTTGGTCAGGGTGTGCCACTGGTGCTGGAGACGGCCGGTGTTGAGGACGAACGGGAAGTCCTCGTCGGGCATCTCGGCCGGCGGCAGGTGCGGCCGGGCGTGGAAGACGGCCCGGCCGCCGGGCAGCGGGAAGGCGAGCCTCGGGACGGTTCCGTCGGGCCGTACGGTCAGCTCCTGGCTGACGCCGTCGTTGAGGTAGCGCACGGGGTTGCGGGCCGGGCCGTCGACGTCCGCGCTCGGCCACTGGACCGGCGTCCCGCGCAGCCGCTCGTACGTCACGCCACGCAGGTCGTAGCCGGTGCGCGGGTTCCGGGCCCGGGTGATCTCGGCGAAGACCTCCTCGGCGCTGGTGTAGCCGAAGGCGTCCTCGTACCCCATGGCGCAGGCCACCGCCGCGATGATCCGCCAGTCCGGCCAGGCCTCGCCCGGCGGGTCGGTCGCGCGGCGGGAGAGGGTGAGGGTCCGCTCAGAGTTGATCATCACGCCCTCGGACTCGGCCCAGAGCGCGGCGGGCAGGACGACATCGGCGTACGCGTTGGTCTCGGTGTCGGCGAACACGTCCTGGGTGACGACGAATTCGGCGGCTTCCAGGCCCTCGATGACGGTCCGGCGATTGGCGACCGAGGCGACCGGATTGGTGCAGATGATCCAGCAGGCCTTGATCTCCCCCTCGGCCATGCGCCGGAACATGTCGACGGTGCCGCTGCCCGAGCCGTCCGGGCGCAGGGTGCCGGGCTCGATGCCCCACAGCTCCTCGGTGAAGGCGCGGTCCTCGTCGACGAGGACCGATCGCTGGCCGGGCAGTCCGGGGCCCATGTAGCCCATCTCGCGTCCGCCCATGGCGTTGGGCTGGCCGGTGAGCGAGAACGGGCCGCTGCCGGGACGGCAGATCGCTCCGGTCGCCAGGTGCAGGTTGACGATCGCGTTGGTGTTCCAGGTTCCGTGGGTGGACTGGTTGAGGCCCATCGTCCAGCAGCTCATCCAGTCGCCCGCCTCGCCGATCCAGCGGGCCGCCTGCCGGATGTCGGCCTCGGGGATGCCGGTGATCTCCGCGACGGCGGCGGGCGGGTAGTCGCGGAGGAAGGCGGGCATCTCCTCCCAGCCCTCGGTGTGCTCGGCGATGAACGCGGGGTCGGTGTGGCCGTTCTCGACGAGGAGGTGCAGCAGTCCGTTGAGGAGGGCCAGGTCGGTGCCGGGCCTGATCCGGAGGTACAGGTCGGCCTTGGCGGCGGTGGCGTTGCGCCGGGGGTCGACGACGATCAGCTTCGCGCCGGCCTTGACGCGCTCCATCATCCGCAGGAAGAGGATCGGGTGGCAGTCGGCCATGTTGGCGCCGGTGACGAGGAAGACGTCGGCGAGCGCGAAGTCCTCGTAGGAGCCGGGCGGCCCGTCCGCGCCGAGCGACAGCTTGTAGCCGCTGCCCGCGCTCGCCATGCAGAGCCGGGAGTTGGACTCGATGGTGTTGGTCCCGATGAAGCCCTTGGCCAGCTTGTTGGCGAGGTACTGCGCCTCCAGCGTCATCTGGCCGGAGACGTAGAGGGCCACCGCGTCCGGGCCGTGGGTGTCCAGCACGGACCGCAGTCGCCGCGCGGTCTCCGCGATGGCGGCGTCCCGGGCGAGCGGGGCGGGCTGCTCGCTGCGGTCGGGGCGGGCGAGGGCGGTGGTCAGCCTGCCGGGTGCGGCGAGGAGGTCCGCGCCGGTCGCGCCCTTGGTGCAGAGCCGGCCGGCGTTCGACGGGTGCTCCTTGTCGCCCGAGGCCTTCACGACGGTGCGGCGGCCGTCGGGGCCGGTGGTGATGTCGAGGACGATCCCGCAGCCGACACCGCAGTACGAGCAGACCGTGCGCACCCGGTCGGTGGCGGGAGCGTCCGGCGGCGGGGTCGGCACGGTCATGTGCGGGGCCCTTCGGGGCGGGCGTACCCGGAGGGACGCGGGGCGGGCGGCGGTCACCCTCGAATCTAGGAAGGGCCCGTTACCCAGGGATGACACCGGGCGAACGACACCGGTTACGTCGCCTGCACACCGCCCGGAGGCCGCCGGTGAGGCTTCTCCAGGTGAGGCTTCTCCCGGTGGCGGCCCGTGATCGCACCGGAGCCGGCGGCAAGGCCCCGCGCCGACCGCCGGTGGGCTCGCCCGCCCCCGGCCGGTGATCGTGCGGGAACTTCCCGGCCGGGGCGGCCGACTACTGGAGAGACGCCGGGTGCGGGAGGCCCGCCCGGTGACGGAAGCGGCGGCCGGTGGCACGACACGGCTGCCGGGGCGACGGCAGCAGGACACCCACGGGGCCTCCGGGCCCGGGAGGAGGCCGCGAGGCATGCACTGGTACGAGGACGACGCGCTCTGGTCCGATTTCGCCCCGACGATGTTCCCGCCGGCCCGGGCCGAGTCCGCCGCCGCCCTGGTCGCCTCCTCCCCGCTGCTGGACTTCCCACCGGGCGCCAGAGTCCTGGACCTGTGCTGCGGGCCGGGGCTCTTCGTGGTGCCGCTGGCCGGGCGCGGGTACGAGGTGACGGGGGTCGATCTGTCGCCCTCCATGCTGGAGAGCGCCCGTGCGGCCTGCGAGGCGGCGGGCGCCGAGGTCCGGCTGGAGCGCGCCGACATGCTCACGTACCGGGAGCCGGGCGCCTTCGACGTGGTGCTGAACGTCTTCACGTCGTTCGGCTACTTCGACGAGGCCGAGGACAACCTCCAGGTGCTGCGCAACGCGTACGAGAGCCTCGCGCCGGGCGGGCAGCTCCTGGTCGACGTGATGGGCAAGGAGGTGCTGGCGGGCTGGATCGGGCGGCCGAAGGCGGTCGACCTGCCGGACGGCGCGTACGTCGTCCAGCGTGACACCGTCCTCGACAGCTGGCGGCGGCTGCGCACGGACTGGACGCTGGTGCGCGGCGACTCGGCGCGGACGGCGTCCATCACCTCCTGGCTCTACTCGGCGGCCGAGCTGCACGCCCTCTTCGAGAACGCGGGCTTCACCGACGTGGAGTGCTTCGGCGGGTTCGACGCGTCCGGCTACGACCAGCGCTCCGACCGGCTCATCGTGCGCGGGCGGCGCAAGTGAGGGCCGGCGCGGACGCCCGTCCGCGTACCGCCGAGCACGCGACCCGCCCACCGCGGCGGGCCCCCGCGACCGTCCACGAGCACATCACCGACGCGGTGAAGACCCCGGACCTGATCCGGCTGGGCGGCGACGTCGTCCTCGCCCGCTTCGAGACGATGAAGGTGTACGCGGCGCTCGGCGCGGTCCGCTCGCTGCTGCGCCGGGGCCGGGTGGTCCCAGGGCAGACCCTGGTCGACAGCTCCAGCGGGATCTACGCGCTGGCGCTCGCCATGGCCTGCCACCGCTACGGGCTGCGCTGCCACATCGTCGCCTCCACCACCGTGGACGCCACCATGCGGGCCCAGTTGGAGATCCTGGGCGCGACGGTCGACGCGATGCCGCCCTCGCAGAGCCTGCGCCTGGACCAGGAGCTGCGGGTGCGCCATGTGCGCCGGCTGCTGGCCGAGCGGCCGGACTTCCACTGGATGCGGCAGTACCACGACGAGGTCCATCACGAGGGCTACCGGGAGTTCGCGGAGCTGCTCACCGGGGCGCTGCCGGAGGGTCCGCTGACCGTGGTGGGCGCGGTGGGCACGGGCGCCTCGACCGGTGGACTGGCCCGCGCGCTGCGGGAGTCGGGGCGGCCGGTGCGGCTGGTGGGCATCCAGCCGTTCGGCAGTGTGACCTTCGGGAGCGAGCGGTTCGAGGACCCGGAGGCGATCATCGCGGGCATCGGCAGCTCGATCCCGTTCGGGAACGTCCGCCACGAGCTGTACGACACCGTCCACTGGCTGGACTTCCGCCATGCGATGGCCGGGGCGGTCGGACTGCTGCGGGAGCACGCGGTGTTCGCGGGCCTGTCCACCGGGGCGGCGCATCTGACGGCGTCCTGGGAGGCGGCCCGCGACCCCGGGCGGCTGCATCTGGTGCTGGGCGCCGACACCGGACACCGGTACGCGGAGCGGGTGTTCGCCCGGCATGCCGAGGCCCTGGACCCGGCCGGGCTGCGGCCCCGGACCATCGCGTCGACGGCCGAGCTGCGGCCGCCGTGGTCGGTGATGGAGTGGGCGGGGCGCGCCGCGCCGGAGGCCGCCAGGGCCACCGAGACCGCCGGATCCGTCGAGCCCGCCAGAACCGTCGAGGGCGAAGTCCCCTCCCCCGTAACGACCGTGGAGCTGCTGCCATGACGATCGCCGCACTGGAGTCCCTGTCCTTCGGCCTGGGCCGGATGGCCGCGGCCGCCGCGGAGGCGGGACACCGGCTGTGTCTGCTGACCGGCGACCGTGCGGTCTACCGGCACGAGTTGGCGGTGTTGCCGCCGGACGCGCTGGACGTCGTGGACGTCGACACGTGGGACCAGGAGGCCGTCCGGCGGGCGCTGGCCGCCGTGCCGGACCTGGCCGGGCTGATCAACACGACAGACACCTGGAGCCTGCCGGCCGCCCAACTGGCCCGCGAACTCGGGCTTCCGGGGCCGGACCCGGAAGCCGTACGGCTGCTGCGCGACAAGCGCGGGGTCCGGGAGGCGCTGCACGCGCACGGGCTGAGCCGAAGCACGGCCGTAGCCGTCCCGCCGGGTCCCGAAGGCGCCGGGGAGGTGCTGCGGGCGGTGGGGCTGCCCGCGGTCCTGAAGGACTCGGCGGGCACCTCCTCCCGCCATGTGTGGATCGTGCACGACGAGGAGGCCCTGCACCGGGCGCTGGCGGAGGCCGGCCGACAGAGCCTGACCGGCGCGCTGTTCGCCGAGGCGTTCCTGGCCGGTCCGCTGTACAGCGCGGAGACCCTCAGCTGGGACGGGACGACCCGGCTGCTCGGGGTGCTGAGCCGCCAGACGTCCCGGGCGGCGGTCGTACGGGAGGAGGCGGCGGCCTTCCCGGTGGCGCTGCCGGAGGCCGAACGGGCCGGGATCGAGGCGTGGGTGGGCCGGGTCCTGGCGGCGGCCGGGCACGAACGGGGCTTCGCCCACGTGGAGTTCATCCTGACGGCCGACGGGCCCGAGCTGGTGGAGATCAACCGCAGGATCGGCGGCGCGCTGGTCGGCGAGGTGCTGTGCCGGACGCTGCGGACCAATGTCTACACGGCCATGATGGACGAGGCGCTCGGCCGCCGCCCGGACCTGCTGGACGCACCGCTCGACGCCGAGGGACCCGCGTACGGCTTCGTCCTGGTGTACGCGGAGCGGCCCGGGGTGCTCAAGGGCTGGCTCGGCCTCGACGAACTCGGGGCGTTCCCCGGGGCGGTGGAGTGGTTCCCGGTCCGCGAGCCCGGCGAGAGCGTGGTCCACGTCGGCGACCAGCGGGGCTGTACGGGCATGGTGCTGGCCGAGGCGCCGACGGCGGAGCTGGCCCAGCACCGGGCGTGGAGCGCGGCCGTCCGGGTCCGCCCGGTCGTCGCGGCCGGCACGGCGTGAGCCCGGCGGGGTGACCGTTCGGCGGTCGGGCGGGGCGGCGGAGGCCGGGGCGGGCCGCGGGCGCGCGGCCCGGCCGCCGCTCACCGGCGCCCAGCGGTTCCTGCTGGCGGGCTCGTTCCTGATCACGCTGGGCAGCTTCGCCGTGCTGCCCTACATGTCGGTGCTGCTGCACCAGCGGCTCGGCCTCGGACTCGGCACGGTCGGATTCGTGCTGGCCGTCGCCTCGCTGATCCAGTTCGCCGGGGGCGTGGTCGCTGGGCCGGTGGCCGGGAGGATCGGGCTGCGGCGCGCGATGCTGCTGGCGCTGGCGCTGCGTACGGCGGGCTTCGCCGCGTTCGTCCCCGGGCTGACCAGTCCGGTCCTCGCGGTCGGGGCGCTGCTGCTGGTGTCCGCGGGCGCGGCGCTGTATCTCCCGGCGAACAAGGCGTATCTGGTGGACGGGGCGTCCGAGGCCGCCCGGCCCCAGCTGCTGTCGGCGAGCGGTTCGGCGTTCAACGCGGGGATGGCGCTGGGCCCGCCGGCCGCCGCACCGCTCGTCATGGGCTCCCCCGGGGTGCTGTTCTCCTGCGTCACCGTGCTGTTCGCGCTCGTCGGGGCCGGGCACGCGCTGCTGCCGCGCGAGGCGGCGGACCGGGGCGAGGAAACACGGGCCGCTGCCCCGGACCGGGTTCCCGACGCACCGCGCCCGGGGCCCTCGCCGTTCGTGGTGACCGTGCTGAGCGTGTACGCGTTCATGTTCTTCCAGCACTATCTGGCGCTGTACGCGGTCCCCCGGACGTCGGCGGCCTTCTACGGGGCCGTCCTGACGGGGTACGCGGCCCTCCTCGTCGTCGCCCAGCCGCTGCTGGCGGAACGGGTCGCCGCACTGGGCTACCCGGCCGCGCTGCGGTGGGGCTTCGGTGCGATGGCGGCGGGCATGGCGGCGATCGGCGTCGGGGGGCACGCGGGAATCGCGGTGGGCGGGGCGCTGCTGTGTCTCGGCGAGATCGTGCTCTTCCTCAAGAACGACCTGGAGGCGCTGGCCCGTTCGACCGCCGCCCCGGCGAGCGTGTTCGGGCGGCAGCGGCTGGCGGCGGGCATCGGCGCGTTCACCAGCGGGGTGGTGGGCGGTCAGCTGTACGGGGCGGCGGAGGCGGCGGGCTCGGCGCGGGGGTTCTGGGCGGCGGTCTGCCTCCAGTGCCTGCTGCTGCCGGTGTTCCTGCTCCGCCGCCGTCCGCGTCAGCCGGTCCGACGCCGTACCGCCCGGGACCCCGAAGGATCCCGGGCGGCCGCCGACTAGGCCGCGTCGGGTGCGGGTTCGGCCGGTTCCGCGCGCCACTGCCCGGCGAGCTCGCGGCGGGCGCGCGCCACTCGGGAGCGCACCGTGCCGATCGGGCAGCCGGCGGCGGCAGCCGCCTCCTCGTAGGACGCGCCCAGCAGTTGGGTGAGAACGAAGGCCTGGCGGCGCGCCGGGTCCAGCCGCCGCAGGGCGTCCAGCACCGCGGCGGACTCCTCGAATCCGGGCAGATGGCGGGGCTGGGCGCGTTCCGCGGCGGTCTGCCAGTCCGCGGTGTCGGCGGTCCTGGGGCGTACGGCGGCGGCACGGTGCCGGTCGATGACGACGCGCCGCGCGATCGACATCAGCCAGGTCCGGGCGCAGGAACGCCCCGCGAACCGGGCCAGCCCGCTCATCGCCCGGAGGTAGGTCTCCTGAGCCAGGTCGTCGGCCCCGGGGACGTCGGCGCTGAGGTAGGCGACGAATCTGCGGACGTCCTCGTAGGTCGCCCGGACGAAGCGGTCGGCGGCCTCCCGGTCCCCGCCGCCCGCGGCCAGTGCCCAGTCGGTGATCTGCCCGTCGTTCTGCCGGGCGGCCGGAACCCGGGGGCGGGGCGGACGGGTGGCGGACACCCGAAGGACCGGCGGCCGGGAGACGGGCACCCGCACGGACTGCACGGAAGCCGGCGGTACGGAAGCCGGTGGTACGGAGGCCGCCGGTACGGAGGCGGTGGGCGGTCGCACGGCGGCGGTGGGCGGCGCGGGTGCGGCCGGTGACGCGGCCGGTCGTGCGGGCGCCGACGGCGCGGTGGCCGGTAGTGCGGGGGCAGGAAGTGTCACAGCAGTCCTTCGCGTCCTTGCGGAGCCGCGGCAGCGGTCGCCCGGCTCCGGTGACCGGTCCCGGGTGCCGCTGAGGGCGGCCCGGAGAACCGGCATGCGTGTCACGGGTGTGCGCGGGCGCACACCCGTACCGCCCACGGCGCACAGAGGCCGGAGGACGGATGGAGGTCAGAGGAAGCGGAGGGAGAGCGGTGGCCCGCGCCGGGAGAGGGCGTGCGGGGCGAGAAGGCCCTGGGGGCGGCGGCCGGGCCGCCGGCGGGTGCGCCGCCGGGCGGGCGGCGCCGAGGCGGGCGGCGTCG